>NZ_DATCTU010000111.1 GCF_036567765.1 Pseudobacteroides sp. | reverse complement strand
TGAGATGGTCTAATTGCTCTGGACAATTATTATTCAAATATAGATGTTTATGATGAAATTGAGGGGGTTCTAGGGGGAGACTCATAACTCGTCTTTTTTGTTGATACCTTATGCTACATTTCTATACACCACGATTGGCGGGTTATTCCCGATGGAAGAATGATCCCGTTTTTCGTTATAATAGTTGATAAATTGTGAACAAACCCGATAAAGTTCCCTTCCGGTTTCTGGCTGTTCCAGGTAGATCTTTTCATACTTGATCGTCCTGAAAAACCGTTCAATGAAGACATTGTCAGTTGCCCTGCCCTTGCCATCCATTGATATTTTAACCGTTTCAAGGCTTTTTACAAAGGCCACATATTCATCCGGGGTAAACTGACTTCCCTGATCCGTATTAATGATATCAGGTTTTCCGTACATGCTCACCGTCATTCTCAATGTATCGATAACCCACTGGGCTTCCATCGTGTTCGATAAACTCCAGCCCACAATACACCGGCTATATACATCCATGATTGCCAAAAGATACATAAACCCTTTGGGCATTGGAACATACGTGATATCCATTGCCCATACCTGGTTTGGATGATCGATATCCAGATTGCGAAGCAGGTAAGGATATTTATACCGGGCCGGATCAATGACAGTAGTTCTTGGTCTGCAATAAACCGTTTTTAAACGCATAATCTGCATCAAAGTCCTTTTACATGGCATCTGCCTACTTTGTATCCTTTTTTTTGCAGTTCACGGGTCATTCTGCGAGTGCCTCGTGTTGGATCTTCAAGGTATAGCATGTCGAGTTCTTTCATGAGATGAAGATCCTTATTGCTGGCTTTAGATGGCGTATAATAAAGAGAGCTTCGGGCTATTCCTAAAAGCTCACATTGATAGCAGATACTCAAGGCCCCCTTGTCCCTGTCGATCATCTGCCGGCGGGTATCCAACGGGATCATAGAACCTTTTTTTTTAACCAGTTTATATCGACTGTTAGCTGTCCGATCTGGTGGATTAAATCTTCGTTTTCCTTTTTTAATTTTTTGATTTCATCCGACTCATCCTTGCCTGCTTCAAAAACCTTTTCCGCACGCGAAAGAAACTCTTTCTTCCAATGCGTTATCATATTGGGATGAACCTGATACAGTTGGGCTAACTCTGATACTGACTTGATTTCTTTGAGTGCCTCAATGGCTACTTTTGCTTTGAACTCAGCGCTGAATTTACGTCTCGTTTTTTTCATATGACAGAAATTTTAAAGTTATTAAATTCCTGTCCAGTTTTTTTAGACCACTATAGCAAACTCGGGGTTTTATCTTCATGGAAAGGGCAGTTCATGCGCATATGCTTGTCTGGCTTTAACCCATACTTGGCAAGTACCTGTGCCATCGTTAAACGCTGCTTTATTTCTTGGATTTCCATGCTATAAAAAGTTTTCAAAATTCTTTTTTACTACCTATTCGTCGCAAATGTAATTTATTAATCTTTACAAACAATATTTTAAATGTTTTGTTTTGTACGTTTAAGTAGTGTATATTTGCAGAAACAAGCAATAATTAGTCTAATACAATACTTTTAGGTATGACTCTTGGCGAACATATAATGCTTTTACGAAAGCAAAAGGAACTTTCTCAGGCTGCTTTGGGTAAAGCAATCGGCACATCAGGCGATATTATTGGAAGGTACGAACGTAATATTATGACACCATCTATTGAAGTGATTGTTAAGATTGCCGATACTTTAGGGGTTTCGATTGATTACCTGGTAGGAAAAACTAATATTGAACTAGACAGGAACACATTAAAGCGGCTTGAAGATATTGCCACGCTTTCGGACGAAAACAAATCGTTTATATTCCGTATGATTGATATGGCTTTGCGGGATTTAAAAACCGGGCAGGCTTACGCAACAAAATAATAAACTAAAATTATGAACTTACAATATATTACAGACACAAACGGGCATAAAAGCGCCGTGCAGCTTCCCATGAAAGATTGGGAGCAAATACAAAAAGACCTTGACGAACTGGAGCGTTTAAGGAACAAAAAACTGTTCATGACCGAGCTGGCCGAAGCTGTTGAAGAAATGAAGCTGATTAAAGAGGGCAAAAAACAAGCCCGTAACGCCGAAGATTTCCTCAATGAGCTTTAATGTTAAAACTATATCCGTTTTTGAACGCCAGGCCAAACGCCTGATGAAAAAATTCCCATCGCTCAAAAAGGAAATTCAAACGCTTATCTCGGAACTAAAAGAAGAACCCGAAAAAGGCACTTCCATTGGCCATAACTGCTATAAAATACGCCTTGCCAATGCCAGTAAGGGTAAAGGAAAATCAGGCGGGGCAAGGGTTATCTCCCATCTTGTTTTTAAGGATAGTACAGTTTACCTTCTCACCATTTACGACAAATCAGACATTGAAAACCTTACCGATAAAGAAATTCTGGAACTTATTAAACTTATTCCATAAAAAAGCCCGGTTCTTAAAGGTTCCGGGCTTTTTGATTATTTTATCATAAAAAGCTTTTACCTCAAATAATATTATGCTTGATAAGGCCATAAGCGATAGGAAGCAACACGGATGTTGTTATGTACAGAACAATAAACCAGCCCTTTTTTTTCTTTATTTCCTTTTGCTCTTCTTTCCATAAATCTTTAAGCTTTTCAAAGGACTTAACCTTGCTGTATCTCTGAAAATTAAAACCTATCAGTGCTACAATTAAAACAACAATTACAGGCTTCAAATTTGTAGATGTATTAATCAATTCATCCACAATAAGATATATCACCAAAAGGTTTAAAAATTGCATTAATGCAACAAGTATAGAAGCGTAAATCCAAGGGTCTGGTTCTCTCCACTTCTGATAGGTACTGTACACCCTATAATAGATATAATCAAAATATTTCATAAAATTTTACCATGTATTTACCCAACCTTGGGCATGTTCGCTAATTGATTTACCTGTTGATAATTCTGTTATAAAACTTGCTGTAAAGTATGTTCCAGAGATTACCCAACCGACAACAGGTATAAATGTAGTAGCCCCCATAACAGCGTCCATGCTATTACTAACATTTATCCCGTTCTGTGTCATGTCATAAACACTAATGCCTACTCCAACAGCGCCCAAGGTATTACCTGCTATCTTAGTAAGACTTGCTGCCTTACCAGCTATTGCATAGCTATTTCTTAAACCTTGTACACCTTGTACGTATTTGCCATTTGAACCAACTTGTAAAAGCTTTGTAGAACGATATGCACCTTTTGCGTCCTGCCACCACCAGGCATTATGCCCAACATTACCGACAGTTGATAAGTATGTCCCTGTGGCTCCGACCCAAATATCATCACCATCTATGCCATTACCCCCTTGTCGTGAGGGAACTCATACTGGTACAAAAGCCCAGCATTGTCGGGCTTTTCTGTTTTTAGAATAAGGCTGGAGATAACATTGAAAAAAAGAATAATAAAACACTTGCAGTTAAATAGATTACCACAAACAACCCTTTTCGTTTTCGTTCATCAGAACTCTCAGCCCTGAAGTTCTTGATAGTGGATACTATTTCACCTTTGTTTTTTCTATAATAGATAAATAATACAATGTAAATAGGGGCAATTAATAAAGGGAATAGTACAAACCTATCCAAAACTCCATTATCTATTCTTATAGCACTTATAAGATCTTTATTGAATAAAGTTTCAATAAAACCCAGAAGTGTCAAAATATGAATAATGAAAATAGCTCCTACTAAAATAAATGCATGTATCCAACTATCTGAAGACTTTTTATACCTATAAAGACTTTTAAAACGATAAAATACGTATAGTAAGAATTTCATAAACTTAGACTTAGGGTTTGTATTCTAAATAGCCAGAAGCGTCTGATATGCCGTAACCAACTGAAATCGTTAAAACAATAGGATTTGATTTCAAAAGCATTAAGGCTCCATCGATACCAATCGTACCTACATTTAGCCAACCATCAATACTAAAGATACCTTCATTGGAAAACGAGTTTTTGGCTTTTGTAAAATGATCAGCTATTGAAACAACACCTAATGCACTACCTAAAAACTTAGCCCCAGTAGCAACCTTCCCCATAGTTTTAAATGCTGCTTTTTCAGAAGCAATGACTCTATTTGCTCGATTTATTTTTGCTAATGCATCTGCTTGTGTAAGCTCTGCTGATCCTTGAACCATAGTTGTCATTGAACTTGCTACAGCAGTACCAAAAAAAGCTCCATCGCTTAGAAGTCCACCGTTAGCCCCTTGTCCAGAGGGCGATTCAACAGCTGTGCTTATCCAAATCTTCTTATAACAAATTTCAACGATCGGAAGTGTTATTTCAAAATAACTTTCATGAGATTTAATTGAGAATTTTTCATAAGTAGTTGTAGGGCTTTGTTTTACATAGACATAATACCCTTGGGCAGCATTAA
>NZ_DATCTU010000110.1 GCF_036567765.1 Pseudobacteroides sp. | reverse complement strand
TCGTAGTCAGGGCAGGAAAAGCATACAATAAAAGTTTTATGGTATGCTTTTCCTGCCCATGTAAGTTATTTTTGAATCTCTTGAGCAGTAAAGCTCTGGTATATTACAATAAAATCCTAAATTACTGCTGTAAAAAACCTTTTGTGTGAGGCTGATATGACAAAAATTTTACACATCATATGATGTTCTATTCCATAAAAAGTGATTAAATGATATAATTTTACATGAAAATTAATTGTGTAAATCATGGTAGTGGTGTTTAATAAAAAAGTGTAATTAATTAGGTGATTAAAATGAACAAAACTCATATGAAACATGATACAGGCTATGCTGATATTGATCATGAAGATGAAAATGTAGAAGAAGCAAAGAACGATTATGATTTATCGCATAAAGATATTGTTATGGTCAAAAACATCGAAAAACATCTAAAACTATTTGAAATTTTTAGATTGAAAAACTCTCAATTGATAACTCTTATTTTAGCAGGAGCCAAAACATTAGCTAGTGAAGCTGGTCGATTTTCAATGGAAGAAGCTCAAAAGCATTTAAGCTATATGAGTAAAAGGACACGGAATAAAGTTATTAAAGAGCTGGCACAAAAATGCTGGATAGAATTTGATGGATTTGACTATGAAGTCCCTGGAAAGGTAAGGTCTTTTCTGTCCTCAATGTTTTTATCCTTTGCAAAAGAGAACCTCTCTATGGAAGAGCAGATTAAAACTACCGTAATGCTAGCAGAGTTTGTCGATGAATTTAATATGGATATAGAGCAAACAGAGTCTATTAAAAATATAGGATTTCGAGAACTGTCAGTATGGAAAGGTTATCTAGAACGAGTTATTCAGAAGAAGTCGCGACGTGAAATTTTGGAGATCGGCAAACAGATGCAAGGAATTATCAAAGTAATTAAAAATACGCAGAAAATCCTTAACAGCAACCGAAATATTTTTAACAGAGCGAAATATGATGAATTTTTCGATGTAACAAGTATCATTCTTGATTTGACAACGCAAATCCTTTCCTTGGCCATTCAATTTCAAAGAGAAAGCCAAAAAGGTTTAGGTGAATTTATTTCTCCTGAAATGATAGAAATAGCTCTCCATGAAGCATCAAAAGAAGCTTTGGCAAGCTTTGCTGAAAAAAACTTTTCGGCACCAAAACAAGTTTATCAGTTAAGAGAGGAAATCATCGAAAGTAGAACACGGGCATTTTTTGAAAACGAAAAAGAAGAGATCATAGCAACGCTTCCCCCCGAGCCTGTAGATATCATTGAAGAAGAAATGATTTCTGAACGGATTGAAAACCCTATGGAGCTTTTTTATCAAGAAATAGTGATGAAAATGAAGTTGAAAGATGAAGCTCCGATGGATGAGATACTTTTTAATAATATAGATAACTTCGGACAGGCCATGTATAAGACAGGTCAACTAATCAAACTAACCAGTGAATTAAGAAATAATGAAGAAGAGGAAGTTTCGGGAAAAGAATTATTTAGACTCAAAGTAAACGATGCGTATAAAAAGTTGGCGGAATGTCCGGTTGATGTCGTAACTGAGTGCCTTATAAGGAGATGTAACAATGGATCAAATTAGAGTATTTACTATTAATCCCGAAGCACAAAGAATATGCTCACTGTTTCATTATGGATGGATATCCAAAAAAGAGATAGGGCCAATAGAAAGAAATATTAATCTGTTTAGAGATGTTCAAACCTATCTTTCTCTAACAGGGTATGAATTGCTCAATCCTCCCGGAACTGACTGGTACGTAATACGATTAAAAAAAGAGTATGACACTAATTCGTTCGATTATTTTTTAAAGAAAGTTAAAGGGATTGACAGAAGGCATATGGCCTTATTAACAATAATTTATGCCAAGCTGGTCCTTCCCAAAGAGCTTCGTCATGTTGAGCCAGAAAGTGAACTGAGTCTGACAATCGATGAACTTATTTATAATTATGGAGCGAAGTTTCAGCAAGGAAAGAAGAGCCCACAAAAGACAATTGAAGCATTGCTAGCACCTCTAAAAAGGCATTACTATGTCTTTTTTGAGAAAGGAAAATCAAAAATAACTGTTGGGCCTGCCATGTATATGTTTCATAGTGACATGCTTATGGACATATGCGATTATGTAATCCAAGGAATGACAGAAAGTCTGAAATCAATCAAGAAAATCAAAGAAGAAGATATGGTCGACAGTGAGGAGGCTATTGAATGATTAAAGATTTTTCTACTGTATTTTGGGGCTATCTTCCTCCAACAAAAGAACCTTATAAGGTACATGAAAAAGTTAATGCCTTCATTGGTCCATCCGGTCACGGGAAAACGACAATATGGGATGGACTTCGCCTCATGTTGGGAGCAAGTCATTTTGAAAGCAAAAGAACATTTTCATTTTACGTACATAAAAAGAGCAACTGGGCCGTGGTTAGAGTTGCATTCCATAATCTGTCGGTGAACGGTGTACGTCCTTTTGAATTAGCTAGAAAATTTAAAGATGTGGTCACTGCTTGTTGTAGGATTTATAAAAATGATCAAAGTTCATGGTCTAGAGACTATTATTTATTTGATGGAGAATTTCATGATTTGAAGGACCTTCATTTTAATACTAAAGCTTATAGTGAAGTACTTCTGAACGTTGGTGAATATTTGGAGGTTTTAGAGCAATGTCTTGGGATAACAAAAGAATTTCGTAATCTAATGGCAATGAGCCCCGATACTGTAAGGGAAGTAGTAAACTCATCTCCGCATACGCTCTTTAATTTAATCTTTGATTTAAAAGGAGCCAAAAGCTATAAAAAACGATATGATGACAGTAAACAGAGATTATATGAACAAGAAGTAGCCATTGAGCGGGCAGAAGAAGAAATGGAGCAAGCCCAAAGCCGATTTGAAGAGACCAAGCAAAAAGCACAAAAATTTCGTCTTTATCAAGCTAAAGAAAAGGAAGTTAAAGAAACAAGAGTTCGACTAAAAAAACTTGAATATTTCGAATTTCAGGAAACACTGAGGTCTGTAAAAGCTGAAATGACCGAAGTTGAAAGACAGGGAAAAGTTGAGGCGGATAAAGTAAATGAGCTAACTGTGAAAATTATAAATAAACAAAAAGAAATTGACCAACTGGAAGTGGAATACAAACAGCTAGATGACATTGAGGAGCAAGCGAATCAAGAGATTACCGAGCAAACAACTAAAAAAGCATTGAAGGATCGCGAAATTGAAAATCTTGCTAGGCAAATAAGTATCTTGAAACATATTGAACCACAAAATAATGAATATTTAGGTCAGCTCAAAGACATTTTGGTAAAGGAGCTAGATAATACTAAGCTAAATTATTCCCAGATGCGGACTGAACTTAGCCAGTTGGAGTTAAGAATTTCCGATTTAAAAAAAGACCTTCTGCCCTATAAAGATGAAGCAAAAAGGTTTAGGCAAATTCTTGAGGCAAACCAAATTTCGTTTATTATGATTGCCGATGCTATTAGTGTGAGACCTGAAATGAGAAAATGGCAAGAGGCAATCGAAGCGTATATTGGCAACAACCGTTATCGGATCATTGTAGAACCCAACAATTACCTTTTTGCAAAAAAACTGCAACAAGGTGCTAAATATGGTGCCCGTGTATCTCTACCAAAGGCCGGAAACAATTTGTCACCAAGAAAGGATATTACATATCCCAGCATTCGATCCGCTATTAATATCAGTTACCAGGAAAAGGTCGAAGGATATCTTGAACGTTTAAATCATGTTTATCTGGTTGAGACAGTAGAAGAAGGTCATAATCTTCAGGCACATGGGATTGAAAGCATTACTATTGAAGGGTTACTTCAAGATGACGATGGTGCAATTCATTTGAAATACCATAGCCTATGTTGTGGAAAACTAGCCATTGAGGAAGAGAAAAAACGAACCTACGAGATAATTTTCAATAAGGACAAAGCTGTAAAAGAACTGAAAGATAGTATCCATAAACTCCAAAATGAGCTAAGGGAAGTAGAAGAGGCTGTTACAAAACAAGAACAACTGGCCAAATTGCCGGAGATGGAACATGCACATTATTTATTAGAAGATGAAGTAAAAAAACTATCAGTGTTAATTGAAGAATCAATGCAAAAAAAGGCCGAGGCAAAGATGGAAAAAGGTGCGATACGAAATAATGAGCATGCTGCTACAAAAGAAAATGCAATCTTTACTGCAAATAAGGAACAAGCCCTACAGAAGGCGATAGAACTAAAAAAACGTTACACCGATTTGCAACAAAAAGTTGGTTCTGTTGATACTTCTGTAAAACAGGCGTTGGAAGAATTAAAAGTATTGGGACTAAGTAAAGATGATATTGCCTTTATCTCTTATGATATACAAGGTAGTGCCTTTTGGGACCAGCAAGGCAATTTGTTTACTTCAAAGGAAATGAACAATAAGTTAAATACAATCATTCTAGAAAAGGAAAAACTTTACGATCCTTCTGTTAATGAAGAAATTATCCGATTAGTAGAAGTTAAGGAAGGGCAAGTCGATATACTTATCCAAAACCTATATAGGTTGAAAGAGGATAGAAATAATCTTGAACGGACTTGTGATGACTTACTGTCTCAGTTCCGAGGGCATATTAAAGAGATTATGAAAGACTATATAATGGCATTCGAAAGTTTTGCAGATCTTCTTAAAGCTTCAGCCAAAGGGAAATTGGTCGAAATAACTCCCGATCCTGAGACATGGGAAATTCATTTGTATATTGGCTTTGATGGAAAGGAGCCTGTTGCAGTTGATGGCCCTCACCTTAGTTCAGGGCAAAAAGCCAGCACCAGTTTAATGATTTTACTAGCTGCTTTAAGTGACAACAAAAATGGGAAAATATCACCAATCATGTTCTTAGATGAGCCAAAAGCCCGGGTAGATGATGACCGTGGTAATGAAATGGGGCAACTTCTACAGGTCACTGATATCCAGTACTTTATCACACATCAACAGGGCGAATCATTGAAAAGCATTGATTGGATAGATCATGCTTTTACCTGTAGTGCTTGTGAGTCTGGAAAGGAATTTGCTAATCAGCTCATATTAAAAAAACGTTCCAGAGGAAACTTGTAACACACGAAGGAAACAGCAATAAAGGAGATGGCTAAAGATGGTTCCAGAACATATTTTTAAGATCGATGAGCATCACTTAGGAATAGAAGTAAACAAAAAATACAAGGATGAGTATCGCTTCCCCGTTGAAATGTTGGCAAGTGGACGTAAGTATAGTGGAATAGAGGTTACATTAAATAAACCACATGGCAAAAAGATAATTATGGACTTTGTTCTTAAATTACTTTTAAAAGGACCAAAACAGTATAATTCCGTTGTTAAACATGCTCTTGAAAAATTTACATGGTTGGATTTAAACGATTGTTTAGAGATTCTTTTGTTAGATGGCATAATACAAATCGCCTTTAAAAATCTAAAGCCTCGAAAAACGGTTGAATGGTCACCTAAAACAATTCAATTTGATCCTAGAGTTATGGAATACTTAATAGAGGAAATACCAGATTATAATCTAGAGCTTATGAAGCTAAAAGATTCGGTAATGGACATGCTGAATAATACTGAGAGTGAGATGAAAGAACATTTATTAAAGTGGATTGACGAAAAGGAAATAAAAGACTCATTAGGCTATGTAATTGCAGAGTATAGATCATTTAGAAAATTCAAATCTATAGTTTTTGCTATTGCTTATTATATTAATTTAAAGGAACATGGAGAAAAATTACCATGGCGTTATCTATCAAATAAAATCTTGAGACACCCCAGATCGTTAAGCACTTATAAGAATGAAATTGCTCTTTCGGCAGGTATAACTTTAGATGAGCTTGACTCAGTGTTTCTTTCTGATATAAATGGTACTTTACATGCACCCCTAATATTAATTTCACCAATAGATGAATTACAAAAACTGCTTGATAAGCTATTAGAGCCAGAAATTCAAAAAGAAAAATTATTTTTTTTAAATAATGAAATAAATAATCTCATCCAAAAGATTGCCCAGATAATTGGAGGTTCTCCAAGTAATACTTTTTTGCTAGCATATAAAGCTTTTAGCAAAGAGATTATTGAAGGAAGTTCCCAAGAAGTTCGACAGTCTACGTTGAATGGTTTGAAGCAGTCTATTAATGCTTTAAACAAACAGATGTTAAAAACAGAGTATATAAGACAACAGTTTGAATTAATTGCCTTGGAAGAAATAGGTAGCGGTTCTTTTGCAAGAGTCTTTAAAGTATTTGATCCTGAATTAAAAAAAATTGTAGCTTGCAAAGTTCTCTTCCCAAAAAGTTACTTTAAACAAGTTTATGGAAATGACGGAGATGAATATTTACTTCGATTTAAAAGAGAAGTTAGATTGCTAACAAAAGAGTTGAGGCACAAAAATATAATAAATGTTATGAAGACTCAACTTGAATCTTCCCCCTTCTGGTTTACTATGCCGATAGCAAGTTTTTCTCTAGAAAAATGGATAAAAGATAGCCGTGATGCTTCTGATGATCAACGTATTAAAATTTTCAACGAAATTATATCAGGTGTTAAGTATTTACATGAAAAAAACAAATATCATCGAGATTTAGCTCCAAATAATATTTTATTATATAAAACTGATTATGGTTTGGAAGTCAAAATCGCTGATTTTGGACTTGCAAAAGACCCTAAATCAGGATCATTTCATACTGGTTTATCAAAAAGAGGATATGGGCGAGAAGATTTCACTGATCCTTACCAACTAAATAATTTAGCAGATTCTAACCATCTATCTGATATTTACTCTCTAGGGGCTCTACTATATTATTTATTAAGTAGTAAACTACCGAAAAAAAGATTTTATGTTTCGGTCTTCTGTCAAAGTGTAATTATGAAGGCTATGGATAAACGAGAGCGACGTTATCAGACAATAAATGAGTTTGAAAATGATTTAAATATCGCTGTCAACTTAGAAATACAGAACAATAGATGTGCATACTATAAAAATAAATCAGCAAAAATATATAGAGATATTAAATAATTGTACACAGAATTATTTTCATGCAGCAGATATATAGAGCATACAAAAGTTTTTTGCACCAGTAATTTAGGATTTTATTGTAATATACTAGAGCTTTACTGCTCAAGAGATTCAAAAATAACTTACATGGGCAGGAAAAGCATACCATAAAACTTTTATTGTATGCTTTTCCTGCCCTGACTACGAAGTTACTTCTAGGGTCGCTAACGTAGACACTTCCAAAGCTTCTTTCTGTGGGACTCCGAGGACCTTCTTAAAAAATGTGGGACGGGATGCCCAGGATTGTCTTCGTAAGACCCTGCAAAGAAAACCTACTAGATTATATATAAACCAGATTTTTAGGTTAAGCAAAGGTTTATTTTCGTGGCATTAGACTATAATTTTGCCGAATAGCCTCTGCTTGTGGCATGCGAAGCCAACTCTTTTTTTGGGAGATTGGATTTGCCCATGTTCCTCTTCGCTGGCGACTTCAAGGGTATTCACAAAAAAGTAGGGGTGAGATGGTTTGCCCTGGATCCACTCTGCTAGTGGCTTTGAGGGTTTTCTCAAAAAACGAGGAGAGGTTTTCCCAATATCTACTCCTATAGGATGCTTCAAAATGGTTTCATACAAGATTCTAAAGCATGACTCCATCAGTATTTCTAAAGGAGGGGTATGGGGGCCCCAGACTTGTTGAGAAAATTTACTTTGTAAGGACCCCTTTGTAAAAATTTAATGGTTTTGGATAAATATTTTTATAAAAATAGAGGTTTTTGTTATTTTTAAATAGAATATTTTGATAAATTAATTTACTAAAAGTAACATAAGGGGTGTGTGATTTGTGAACCAGATTATCGAGAGCTTTTTAAAAACTCATATTGATGAGTACGGGATAACAAACTTAAATAAAGAAACAGCTTTTGAGCATTTCATAAATCGCCTAATTATTAATAAGTATACTGTTGACAGATTTGACCCTGAAGAAGTTATGACAGACACTGGAGAAATAGGACTTGATGGGATAGGCATAATAGTAAATAATATTTTAGTTACAGATGCTGATTCTTTAAATGCGGCTATCAAGCAATCAAGCACTCCGGATGTTAAATTTGTATTTGTTCAAACAAAAACAAGCGAAAGTTTTGATGGAGATGAAATTGGTACATTTTGCTTTGGCGTAAAGTGCTTTTTTGCACCAGTGGAGAAAAAACCCAAAACTAACGAGAAAATAGAGAAATTTGTAAAATTAAAAGATATCATATACTCAAAAAGTATAGATTTTCAAGAGCCACCAGCATTAGAATTATATTATGTATGCTCTGGAAAATGGAATGACGGAAATAACCTTCAAGACAGGATAAACTTTGAATGTGATTACTTTAAAAGTACTCAAGATTTTAGCACAGTAAATTTTTATCCTTACGACAATGAAAAAATCATTACCTCATATAAAGAGCTTAAGAAAAAGATTAGTAAAAAGTTTGTTATGGAAAGAAAGTTCTCTTTTCCACCAATGAATGGTATAAAACAAGCATATACAGGGCTAATCAAATGCACAGAATTTGTTAAAATACTTCAAGATAGTGAAGGAAATATGTTAAACAATATATTTGAAGACAATGTTAGAGATTTTCAAGGATATAACCCTGTAAATTTAGAAATTAAGAAAACTATTGAAAATGCAACAGAACAAGAATGCTTTGCTGTATTAAATAACGGAATTACAATAATTGCAAAAAATATTGTCCCTATTGGTGATGAAGTAGAAATATTTGATTATCAAATTGTTAATGGCTGTCAAACAAGCTATGTTCTTTTTGATAATAAAGATTGTATTGGAGAGAATGTTTATCTTCTTGCAAAGATTATTGAAGTTAAAAATGAAAGTGTTTTAGATAGAATAATTTACACAACCAATAGACAAACAGAAGTTAAATCTGAAGCCTTTACATCTGCAAAGCCATTTCATAAGAGGTTAGAAGATTATTTTAATTCTATTGATCCAAAATATAAACTATATTATGAAAGACGGTCGAAGCAATATGAATTATCTGATGGTATTAATAAAAATAAAGTGGTTACTCTATCAACTCAGATATATTCCTATATATCAATGTTTTTAAATGAGCCACATAGTACTCATAGATATTATGGCGAACTTTTACAATCATATAGTAACAGAATTTTTAGCGATGGAAGTTTAAGTGAGCCTTATTATATTTCTGCTTATTTTACACATAAAGTTGTAAATGAAATTAAAGCTAAAAATCTTTCGAAGTATACTAAATTCAAATTTCATATTATTTGTGCACTTAGGGCAATAGCCGTTGGTAAGGATGTTAGTGCAGGGAATAGTCGTAATTTAAAGAAAAAGTGTACTGAGTTAATGAATATTATTAGTGATGAAAATCAAATAGCCCAGTTGATAAATACTGCTATTTCGTGTTTAGAAGAAGCAATAAAGAGGTGTTCAAATATGCCTTATGAAAATTTACATAGAAATAGAGAATTTACTTCATGTCTCCTTGATGTTGCTACTGAGTATGCGACAGCAAAGAATAGTACTCAGTACTTAAAAAAAGGTGATATTGTTTCATGTGTAGTAAGTTCTATAAACCGTTCTTTTGTCTATGTAAACATAAAATCTGAAGATGAAAGAAGTTACGGTTCTATACATATATCTAATATTGCAAAAAAGTATATTTCTCACATACATGACGAAGTGAAAATGTCAGATATTATACAGGCAAAAGTAATTAGTGATGATTATGATAGCAAGTATGGGTGGGAACTTTCAATGATATTGGATTAACATTCTATATTGCAGTAATGCTATGATTTAAATTGCAAAATTAAAGTGCTACAATTTGGATTAATACCTCATTTGTAGCACTTTATTGATTCATAAGTAATATAGTATTCTTCTATGACTTGAAAATCATAAATACTACTACTGTAGACCTCTGATATTCTCTGCTGGTTTCCAGAAAATTTATTATATCCTGTTTTATTATACCAAAAAGTGATATTATAGACTTAAAGTTTGTTATTTAAGGAGATCTTTATGGAGATTAAGACCAAGATGCTATTTGAAGATATTAAAGCGTATTATTTTTATCATTACGGCAAGAAAGTTCTTGGTTACTTTATTTTTCTTATTTTCACTGTCGTTGCAACGTTTTTTTTTCGAGGATATCAGAAAGGTGATAGATTTGACGTCTACATGTTATTAATTAGCATTATATTAGGAATAATAATTAGTTCTGTATTTTCCAGCCTGTACATCTTATATCTATTATGGTATGGAAAAAGGCTGCTAAAATCCAATAAACTATTTAGATATGAGCAAACGTATATTTTTGATGATGAAGGAATTTTTAATAAATCCGAAATAGGAGAAGCAAAAATTAAGTGGAAAGACTTTTATAAGGCTGCCGAGACAAAGAAGGCTTTTATTATATATGTTTCAAGATATCAAGCATTTATAATACCGAAAAGAGAAATTAAAGAAAACCAAGGAATTCAGTATATAAGAAACCTATTAAAAAGTAGTTTGAATGGCAATTTCAAATAAACAGTTGGTTACGGGAAAGGCTGGGAAACCCCAGCCTATTAAGTCTCATTATAAAGCTTTATTTCGTATTTTTTACTTTTGTCTTTGTTTTCATTAAACCGTCTATTTAATATGCAGGACTAAGTTTTATCAGATTTCCACTTTGAGTGTCAACAGAATAATGCCAATCAGACCGACCTTCCATATACGTTGTTGCTATACACACCACAGCAATATTTGTTGTGGCATGTTGTGTAAAATATGAAAACAAAAACCCTTCTGGTGGAGGCACTTCAAACTTTTTGCTACCATCTATGGAAAAACCGAAAAGTATGGATGGAAAATCCCCTTCTCCAGCAAGTGCAAGAATAGTTTCTTCCCTCAAAAACAAACGTGCATCATGAAGATTTTCGCAGTTAATAACTATTGGATGTCCATCTAAGTACCAAGAAATAGTACTTAACGCTTTATCAGTTTTAAATTTATTAACTTTCAAGTTTAATTACACATCCTTTTTTGATTAATTAGTAAATCCTACGCTTTCCAACTACTTTTAGATGTTTCATCCTATCTGGCGGGCTTACTGTCATTTCCAATTGGGTACCACCACCAGGTTGATAAGTTTTTCGTTTTTTATCAACTTGTGGACCAACAGGACCTAGAATTACTGGCAAATCATCAGTAACTTCATAGGTAACAACCTCCTGAAGATGTTTTTTCCAGTCCTTTTTAACCGCAAGTTCATTTCTAACATAATCAGCATCTTTTATATGGTCAAATGTACCAAAGCCACCAGGTCTATTTTCTGGTTGACCAGGACTAAGTACCATTTCAAACCTTGTGCCAGGCTTTAAGATAGCCTTATTCTTATCTTTATCAAACCCATCAGGATAAGGTGACTGATCCTTAATAAGTCTTTTATATGCATCCGCAGCATCTTTCCTAGATGCATACATTCCCTTGTTTGCCTTTTGGAATTCATTCCATGTACTAGGGTTTCCTTCGCCCAGTCTGGTGCGTCTATATTGCTCTTTCCACTGTTCACGAGTCATTGATCTATCAAAAAGATTGCTCTTGGCAGTACAATATCCGCTTGGGTCGTAATAGTTTATAGGGTTATTTTGTACATAACTGTATAAGTTGAGCCCATCACCACGATATGTATCTTCTTGCGTAAACCTACCTACAACTGGGTTATAGAATCTTGCCCTTAGGTAGTATTGGCCTGTAACCTGATCATACTGCTCCCCGGCGTATCGAAAACGGTTTTGCACCTTCTCAACAGCTTCAACTGTATTACCAAATGCATCATACTGATACCGATTCACCACCGTACCAGACGCATCAACCAATGCAGTCACATCACCGTGGCCCTAATTAGGTAATATACACACTGTTATGGTGCTATATTATAGAAGAAACTTAGTCTAAATTAACTAAACTTTTTTCTTTCTTAATGGCACTAATATTGTTGTTGTAAATAATAAGCTAAATACTAATATGAACCCAAATGCATTATCTGTCTTCTCCATGTATTCAGGAAAAGCAAAAACAGGTAGAAGATTCAAAAAACCTATTAACAGAAATAATATAAATACTTGTAGAAAAGATACAGTTACGAACCTTCCACATTTTTTGCATTGGTAGTCATGACCCCGCATTGAAATAACAATACCAAGCTTTTGAAAAAATGAAAATGATCGTTTATTACAATGGGGACACTTAAACATTGCTTTTTCTCCCTAAAATTATCACTACTTCCACGATAGCATATATAAAAGCCCTGTAAAAACAAGGCTCATATATATACTATCATGCATTTTCTGTTTTGGAAACTGTTGGTTTTATAAACTCGCACTGGCACTTATGTTTTCATGTTAAAAGAATTTTTGATATAATTAGTAAGTAAATATTAGTATTTGAGTAAATGAGGTTTTAAATGTATTATCTGATCTATGGGATGCTTATTGGACTGATATCTGGATGCATTGACGTGTTTTTTATTGCATATAGAAAAAGTATCAGCACAAAGAGTAATATTTTATGGGCTTTTATAAACAAAGCTTCCATTGGATTTTTGATGGGATTTGCAAGGTTTTTAATAAGTAGTTAATCCATTTAAAATATTATTTGAACGAGAGGATAAGATGCAAAATTTCTTTTTGATAGCAAACACACCAGATGGTGTAAGTTCATCTGGTGTAAGTATATTAATGTTAGCATTTATGATACCTTTTTTTATATTTCTTTTTATAGTACATTTTGTAATTTATTTTTTTATATTTTCAGCCATTGACAAAAGAATAGACGAAGAAGTTAAACGATTCAGAAATTCAATTATTTTGAGTAGTTCTTCAATCGTGTCTTACTTATCAATGGTAGCATTTGGTTATATGGTACATGTTTTTAATCTGAATATAGGATATCCAACCATTACATATTGTTATCTATTAACATTTTTACTTACAGCATTTATATTTGTTTTTTTAATAATGCGTGCTATTTTGCATAATGTTAAAATCAAGATTAAGTATAAAGTGTTAATTATTTCAATAATATATTTAGTAACTATTGCTCCTTTTTTAATCATGATGTTTTTCTAATCTAACTTATCATGCATTCTCTGTTTTGGAAACTGTTGGTTTTATATACTCCCTTTGATGAATCATCATTGAATAGATAACCTTTGCAATCTGCCTCATTACTGCAATTAATGCCTGCCGTTTTGTTTTTCCCTGTGATATCTTCTTGTTATAATACTCTAGAAAAGTATCATTTATAGGGCTTTTCTTATCCCTACCTCTACAGATATTTCTTGAAGCAATATCCCTGAATATCTCGTAAAGCCTTCTATTCCCCTGTTTGTTCCTAAAATTCTTGTCCTTGTCACCTGATGAGCAGGCAACCGGACTTATTCCACTATACCTACACATTTTATCGCTACTGGAAAACCTTCTAATATCCCCTATTTCACTGATTAACATTGCAGCGGTTATAGTATTTATCCCAGGCATGGTTTCAAGCCTGTAGGGAAATTGCTTCATATGCTTTTTTATCTCAGCCTCTATTACTTCCAGTTCCTCATTGCAATGCTTTATTTCCTTTATACAATGAGACACAATAAAGTCCCTTGTTTCCTGATATTCCGTTGATGTATCGCCATCTTTTGCAACAAGTATCAATATCTTTTCTGCATGTTCAATTCCAAAAAATCCGCTGCTATGGATGGACAGGAATTCTGCCAGCTCTTCTTTGGTAATGCCTTTAAGCTTTGATGGCGAGGGAAAGTTTTGAAAAAATTCCATTCCGGCCTTACAGTATGTTACCGTAAAGAATTTGGGATAGCTTGGATAATGATGCGATATGTAGCTGTGAACCTGATTTTTAGATGCAGCCCGAACCTTGACGATTGAATTACGCCGAGATACTAAAAGCTGCAGGGTCCAGCTATCATCATGAATTGAGGCATCTGGAAGGGTATCCAATTGATTTAATAGAACTTTAGCAACACAGAACGCATCATGCCCGTCAGTTTTGTGAGCTATGGCC
>NZ_DATCTU010000109.1 GCF_036567765.1 Pseudobacteroides sp. | reverse complement strand
ACGGTTCTGTGAGAAGCTTGGGGTGAAAGTCCCCGGGTTTACTCGACGTGTGTCCTGAAGAGGAGATTGCAAAGAAGGGGAGTGAGGTTGGGCAATCAAATCATGCTTTATAAGAGATGAGAGTAGGTCTCTCGGAATCGGCATTCAGGTGCAGGTTCCAAACCGCCTTTAGGTGCTGTACTCAAAAGGTATGGTGCTTAGCATAACAGGAAAAAGCTGATACATCAGCTAGGTAAGTGCTATGAAGCTGAATGAAAATGAAGAACTGATTAAGCGTCGTTAATACGAAAATACAGTCGAAACCAGTGGCTTTCTATCCTACTGGGATAAATCTGACGAGAACCTGGTTATTGGTCAGATGGCTGTCGGCGTAGAGGTTACAGGAGCATGGCACAGGCTCTTATAAGGAACAGGAGAAGTCTCTGCTCTAATGCAAAACGAAAAATCCAAGCGATAAATTGACAAGGATGAAAGTAGTGATGTAGAGCAAAGATGCGGAAGAATTCGTAGTAGTGAAGAAACTGCTGTAATGGCAGCGGAGCGAAGGGATTCTGTTATCTATAATTCAATATTAAACAACCAGAAATGGGAGGATTTAATGAGTGAAGGAAAGTCGTTTGAGATTTCACGACATCAAGTGCTGGAAGCATACAAACGTGTAAAAGCGAATCATGGTGCTGGTGGCGTTGATGGGATTGATTTTGAAGAATTTGAAAAGAATTTAAAGAACAACCTGTACAAGTTATGGAACAGAATGTCATCAGGCAGTTATTTTCCAAAGGCAGTTAGAGGAGTTGAAATACCAAAGAAAAATGGTATGAAAAGGCTATTGGGTATACCAACAATAGAAGATAGGGTAGCACAAATGGTTGTCCGTATGAGATTTGAACCGTTAGTTGAGCCGATATTTTGCGATAATTCATACGGGTATAGACCAAACCGTTCAGCCTTAGATGCTGTTGCGGTAACGCGGGAAAGGTGCTGGAAAATGCCGTGGGTCTTGGAGTTTGACATCAAGGGACTATTTGATAATATTGACCACAAACTAATGATGAAAGCTGTAACAAAGCATACAGACAGTAAATGGATTATTCTTTATATTGAAAGATTTTTAAAAGCTCCTATAAAAATGTCAGACGGAACTATACTGCAAAGGAATTCTGGAACACCGCAAGGAGGTTTATGCAAAGCTTTGCATAAGGACCCTTATGCAAAGTTGATGATTATGCAAAGCAAACCGCTAAAACCATTGAAATTCCAATGCTTTATCAGGATTTACTTCGCATAATATCAGGACTACTTAAGATTTGAAAGCCAGTCAAGCAACGCAGCATCTTTGTTCCAATCAGGAAGATTGCTATCAACCAAATCCGGATATGCATTCTCAATAGCCTTACGTTTCAATTCAGAATCGCACTTTGCCTAAATTTCGGTAGTTTTAATGTCTTCATGTCCAAGAAAATCACGGATATATATGAGACTGACGCCAGTCTGTAGTAGGTGCATTGCCTTGCTGTGCCGAAACATATGGGGCATCACTTTCTTTGGCACACTCGTAGATGTTTTTCTTGCTGAAACAACATATTGGGAGATGATGTAAGCAATGCCTTCCTTGGTGAGTTTGTTATGCTGTTTGTTGATAAACAGCGGATAGTCAGCTTTCCAAGGCTTGTCAAGGAAATTCTCCCGAATATAATGTTCCAGCAATGTCAGAGTGTTTTTCATCAGTGGAACCCTACGTACCTTATTGCCTTTTCCTGTTAAAATAAGTACTGCCGGATTATCCAGTACAGCATCACGTACCCTGAGATCAGCTAATTCCTGGACCCTGCATCCAGAATCATAAAGGACACTTAGCATCGTCAGATCACGTCTGCCTTTTGCTGTTGTTTTATCCGGTTGCGATAACAAAAGCTTCATTGCCTCTGGTGTCAGATGTGGCACTGATGGTTTGGATGCCTTCTTAACAGGCAGGGCAATTACCTTTTGGAAATGAAGGATTCCTGATGGTTCCTCATATTGTGCATAGCGAAAAAAGGAATGTATAGCTGCAAGTCTCTGATTCCGAGTAGCAATACTGCATTTACGATCCCTTTCAAGCCATTCTAGAAAATCAATAATCATTCCATGAGTTAGCATACCCATGTTCAGTTTTTCAACAGGAATATTCCTCTGTTCCTGACAATAATAGATCAGCAGTTTAAAAGTATCACGATACGACGATATTGTATTTCTGCTTGCATTTTTCTGTTGGGGTAGGTACGTGGACAGGAATTCAGTCAGGTGTGTAGCAAAATCAGTCGGTTTCATCGGCACCACCTTCTATTCCTGGAATAATGTTTGGATAACATCCTTCCAACTTTATGGATATGTCCGGAAAAACATCAGCAGTCAGCCTAAGGTAATACGCTGTTTCTTCAAAGGAATCATGCCCCATATATGTTTTCAGTACCGGAAGATATGCGGCAAGTTCTTTCCCCTGTAAAACCCATTTTTTCAGGCAGTGGCAGGCATATGCATGGCGAAGGTCGTGTACTCTTGGTCCCTTTCCCCTCCCGCCATGGGAAATGCCTGTTCTCCATAGGAAACGTCTGAAATTATGGTATACATTTCCTACAGTCATTGGTTTTCCATTCAATCCGGGAAAGAACCAATCAATTTCTTTTGAGAGCATATGTACATTTGCAGAATAATTCCGACATCGTTCTGTAAGTTCGTCTGACATCGGAACTAGACGGCTATTGTCTTTCTTCGAATGATGAATGGTCAGTATACCTGCCTCAATATCCACATCTGCTACTTTTAGGAGCCTCGCTTCTGAGGAACGAAGGCCACAGGAATAAACCATCCGGAAGAACAATGGCATGATTAGGTGGCGGTATGGACATTCACTGACATAATGACATTGATCTGTTTCATGAAAGAATCGCTGCAGTTCATCTTCCGTATAGATATGTGGGACATACTGCTCTTCTGTCGGATAATAACCCTTTGGAAGAACATATGCTCCAATACCCATGTTCTCCATATATATGGCAAGTTGCCGCAGGATGGAGGATCTTGCACACTGGTTAGCCTGTGCCTCATAAGCCATCTTTGAGCACCAATCCAGCACAATTTCCTTTGTAAGCATTGTTGCTGTTGGATACTTTTCCAAAGTAAAAGTTGAAAACCGTAATAGATGCCTTGCTTCTGTCTCATATTTATAGCCAATCGCCTGCTTCAGGCAAACATGGTTTTTAATATGCTCTGCAAATGGCCCTTTGAACAAGTACTCACTCATGCGTATACACCTCCGGAGTATTCAAACAGCATTCCTTGAGCTTATTGATATCCACTTTCAGATAAACTGCTGTGGAGTCCGTGTCTGTATGACCCAGAATATCTGAGATGACAGCAAGTGGTGTATCATGTTCGAGCATTCTTGAAGCCGCCGTATGGCGAAGCGAATGCATACCCCGGTGCTTCTTCAAAGTGGGCAGGTGGGCAATCCGCATATAATCGCGGATTAACTGACACAGATGATCACTTTCTGAAAAGGGCAGGAATGGTGCCATATGCCTCACAAAGATAATTTGAGATTCCACTTTTGGCCTGCCATATTTGAGATAATCAATGACAGCCCATCCCACTTCGGCAGGAATCGGTAGAGTGACTGTTTCCCGTGTTTTTGACTGGGTGAATATCAGTTTCTTTTCTTCCCAGTGAAAACAACCAAAAGTGAGGTTTTTGATATCTGTTACCCTAAGGCCCAGCACACAGGCAAGAAGGATCATGGCATAGTCCCTCTTTCCCTTTGGGCTTCCTCGATCAATGGCACCTATCAGTGTATTCAACTCTTCCCTTGTCCAGACAGATGGAATGCGTGTCTGTCTCCGAGCTTGAACCATCGGTGTCTTTGAAGCTAAATCTGTTTTCAGAAAATCCTGCTCCTGCAGGTATCTTAAAAAGGAACGTATTGAGCAGATATTCTGTTCCACAGTTTTATAGGTGTATCCGGCCAGTGTCCGGATATAGTTGTTGATTACGGAAAGTTTGATATCATGGCAGTCACGGACTCCTTGGGAAACAAGATAATCCATGAAACGTTCGGACTGTTTCACGTAATGATCCACAGTCACCTTGGAATAATCTCTTTGCTCGCAATAATTTTTAAAATTATTGCTGATGTATATATAATACGAATCTGCAAGTAGCTTTCGATGCTTGTAAAATCGCCTTAAAACGGTGTGGTGCAGCTGAAAATCCCCAATCATGCGAATAATGCGGAGTTCCTGTGTATCTTTTTGAGATAATGTTTTGTCGAAATCCTTTTCAAAAATCCGATAATGGATTTCGATAAAATCAATACCAAGCTGCTCGGAATAATATATTTCATTCCGTTCTTCAGCGAATTTTATGAGTTTACTCCAGCGGTTACGGTAAAATTTCAGGGAGCCCTCTGAATAGCCAAGCCGCAGTAATTCCTGCTCCAAACCTTCCAAGAGTTCTTTTAATGGTTTCTTTAGCATAAGAAACACCTCCAACTTATGATTTTTGAGCCTTTGGCTCTATCATCATTGTCGGAGATTATGCAGAGTAAATTAAAGTTAGATGCAGCATTTATGGGCAAATACAGACTTTACTTTGCATAATTACTTACTTTGCATAAGGAGGGGTTATAAGTCCTGTTCTTGCAAATCTCTTTTTACACTATGTTTTTGACATTTGGATGAAGAAGAAGTTTCCTCTAAATCCGTGGGCAAGATATGCGGATGATGGAGTTGTGCACTGTCAAACAAAGGGAGAAGCGGAATATCTTTTAGAAAACTTAAAAGAACGCATGCGTGAATGCAAATTGGAAATTCATCGGATGAAGAGTTTAGGGCTGTAATCTCTAAGGCTCTTGATGAATGGCTTGGTAGGAAAAAATCTTGATATTATTTAATTGTGAGGTCTATATGTCTGTGTTGATTGTCAAGCAATTTTGACCACTTTTTTATGCTTTTTTTATTGAATATTGACCACTACAGGCCTTAAAGCCTTGCAAAAACATTATTTTAAAATAGCTTCTAAAAAACATCGAAATTTTTACTGAAAATTGACCACTAAAAGCTTGAAAATCACGCTCCACAAAAAGCGTGTCGCGGTACGATTCAAAAAAGCGTTTTTCACATCATATATAGTGCCTTAAGTATGGTTTCAGTGTGAAAAACTTTCTTTTTTGAACCGTTTAATATAAAAATCACAGCATTTACGCTGAAAATTAACCACTTTTAACATTAATTTTCTTGAATTATCTTTCTAATCTGCTCCCAAATGTCTTGTTCCGTGTATGTCTGTATATAACCATTTTCATCTGGTTCAGATTCTTCGCCGAACTTTTCAAGAATAAGTTCTTCTGCTTTCTTTGAAACTTCCAAAAAAGATTTTTCTTTCAATTCTTGTATGTATTTCTTAGTTACAATCATTTTAATTCCTTCCTTTCAAGCTCACATTGTAAATTATAGAATTTACACCAAAAACTAACCACTACACATATTCAATATCATATCCTGCTGCCCTTGCTGCATCAAGTTTTAAAATGATTTTTCTATTGCTATTCTCCAAAGTTACATATTTACTAACCTCAAAGAATTTATCTTTAATAAGGTTGGAGATAATTTTATCTGGATCAATAAAGTCAGTCTGCATAGTCTTGTATTTATCATTATGACAAAGCTCTTCCACTGTTAAAAATGGATTTTCAGAACTACTGTCTGACTTTAAGATATACTTGTCCCTACTTTGATCAAATGTATATTCAGAATCCAGTCTTAGTCTTTTAACAATGGTATCATACCTGACTCCGTATGTTTCTGTAACATGTTTTATTGCTGCCTTCTTTCCATGAGTGTTAAATATATCAACAAATATCTTAAAATCAATACTCTCGAGTTTTTTTAATCTACTCATAAGATTATCTCCTTTCTTTTTCCTTTAATCCTATAACTATCATCGTCACCGTCTTCTACACCCATATTAATAATATGACAATGATGTACAATTCTATCTAAAATAGCCGTTGCCGCAAGTTGACTTGTAAATAGCTCATCCCATTCCCTTAGTTTAAGGTTTGTTGTAATTATGATTGATTTCTTTTCATACCTATTTCGAACCAATTGAAAGAAGATACTTTCTTTCTCTCTATCCATCTTGAGGTATCCAAGTTCATCAATAATGATAAGGTCAACTTTGGAAAGCCTGGCAAGCGATTCTTTTAAATTGCCTTCAGCAGCTGATTTTGAAAGATTATTGATCAATTCTAAGGCATTTTCAAAAAGTACTTTTTTACCTGCTTCACATGCCTTCAATCCGATTCCTGTCGCTATATGACTTTTACCTACTCCCGTTTTCCCGATGAATATTATATTTTCACGCTTGTCAAGGAATTCAAGTGTCGATAACTCTTTTATCTTCTGCATGTTTTGATATTTATGAAAACTGTAATCATATTCTTCCAAAGTAGTAATTTTCTCAAACTGGGCAGCTTTTATATTCCGTTCGGTACGTCTTTTCTGTTTACCTTCTTCCTCCGTAGATAAAAGACTTATGAGAAATTCCTTATAACCCAGGTTTTTAGCTATTGCTTCTTCTATCAATTCATTGTACTTTCTTCTAATGTCAACAAGCTTAAATGTTTTTAGCATTGTCTTAATGTATTTATCATTAGTGTCAATCTCAGTATTTACATTCAATTTTGGCCACCTCCTTCATAGTATGACAGATCTCTTGCAAGAGAATGACTGCCTGCTATGGAATTAGTAGCCTTTGAAACTTTATCTCCCAGAACTATTTCAACGTATTTTTCTTTCAATACACCTTTTACTCCATCAATATCTAATATATTGTTCCTAATACAGTATTCTAGAACCTTATCAAGGCTTTCTATGGTGTAAAGCTCTCTTAGTTTAAGTATTTGTCTGGCATGATAAATAGGTTGATCAAGTATCTTTGATGCAGTTTCAAGAAAAACCTCTCCATTCTTAAATACGGATTTGAATTGTCTTCTGATCTCTGGTATTGATTTCGGAACTCTATTAGAAATTGGTTCATAATCTTCATCCAGACGTGTTACAGGGTTGTCCGATGTATTGATTTCATAGGATCTTATAAAATTCATATTCATATCGTATATTTCAATCTTATAACCATAGACAATCCGGTATTGGACGTGCTTGTCAACGTATTTAACAGGAACACTGTACTTTCTGGCATCAATGTTAACATAGGAGTCAGGGCTAACCTTCCGTTTTTCTAAAGTACTTTTAATAAATCTTTTCTCTGGAATGGGAGAAAGGCATATAATTTCCTCCTTGTGAGCCTCAGAAGGAATTCTTTTGGTAGTCCCATGTACCTTTTGACACCAGTTTGTAATAAATTCTTTACCTGCTTTATTGAGTTCGGTCATAGAAGGGAAGGAATTTCCTTTTATAAAATGCTCCTCTATGTATTGGTAAGGCTTCTCAATCTTTCCTTTTGTCCTTGCCCGGTAACAGTTACACGGGTTAAGTTCGATCCCAAGATGTGTTGCTAGTCTTAATGCATCAAAGTTAAATTTCGGTTCTGAGTCAGGTATGTTTTCAATAACAAGAGCTTTTGGATTATCAATTACCAGTTCTGCCGTTATTCCTCCAAGATCCTCAAAAAGCTCCTGTATGGCTTCATAAATTGCATCAGCATCCTCGGATAAGGAAAATACCATAGATTTTTGCCTGCTATACGACAAAATCATTGAAAAACATATGACCCTCTTGATTTCATTTCCAATAACCATTGTGTATGGAGACCAATCGAATTGTGCTTGGTCTCCAGGAGGAGTTTCAACTCTGTCAGTCGCTTTCTTTGGTATTTTATTCTTTTCATCTTTTAAAGTTTTTAAGTACCTGTAGATAGGATTGATGCTTCCTTTATAGCCTATTTTGATAAGTTCTTCATATATTCTTGTTCCAATAAATCCATCTTCAATGAACCATGCTTTAATATTATCCTTATATAAATCAACCTTAGTACTAGTCTGAGTTCTTTTGTATTTGGGCTCTGAATTCTGCTTTAACAGCTTTTTAACTGTATTCCTAGACATCTTCATTCTCTTAGCGATCTGGTTAATTTTCACCCCGCTTTTAAACATACGTTTCACACTGATCCAATCATGCACATCCTTCACCTCTCAATCCCCTCTCATAAGTTTTCTTATGAAAAGGTTACATTTGTTTCTTGACGTGGTCAATTTTCAACGTGAATTAGTGGTCTACTTGTTGATTTATAATTAAAACTGACCCCCGATTTACAAGTAAAATTGACCCCTTGAGAATACAAATGTATCCTATCCATATGATCAATACATGTGGAGGGATAAAAGAGGTGAAAGATGTGCAAGATTGGATAGCTGTAAA
>NZ_DATCTU010000108.1 GCF_036567765.1 Pseudobacteroides sp. | reverse complement strand
CTCTTCAATACTTTAAACTTAATTATTGCTATTGAACCGGTGGTTTCTGCTGCACCTGAGTTCTTGTAACCATCTAGGTTCATGTATGTTCTACCAAAGGTAAGTGTTCCCTTTGTAATATCATTTGCTGCCATGTCTGTTGGGCTGTATCTCTTCTGCAACAATGTACCATATTCTGGTGCTGATGAATTGTCATATGGTTCAGTCGCTGAGTAAACAGGTTGCAATACTGAAGGATCAAATTTTACATTTGCCTGATATCCTGCAAATCCAGCTATATCCTTAACACTGATTGTGTATGTTACTATATCACCTATTGCTGCTGTTGTCTTATCCAAGGATGCAACAACTCCTGAACCTGTAATTGGTGATGGTGAAGGTACTGCAGTAGGAGATGCTGTAGTAGGAGATGCCTTTGTTGGAGTTGGTGTAGATGATGCAACCGATCCGTTTATTGAAGGTGCCTGAGCAACTGAGTAATTTGTTAACTGAGCACCTGACCAGTCAAATATCATTGTTCCAGTTACTGCATTTTTTAAAGCTGCACTATCTGTAAATGTTATTGTAGTAGGTGTAGTTTTTAAAACTTTAAAATAAATTTCTGCAATTGAGCCAGTATTTTCACCTACACCTGAACTTTTATAGCCATCCAGGTTCATGTATGTTCTACCAAAGTTCAATAGTCCTTGTGTCAGTTCGTTGCTAGCCATTTCTGTAGGACTATACCTTTTTTGAAGTAATGTGCCAAGTTCTGGTGTTGATGATGAATCATATGCTGTTCCATCACTGTAAACCGGCTGTAAAACTGATGGATCATATTTCAAACATGCCTGATAACCGGCAAAATTTGAAATACCGTTAATATTGACTGTTGCTTTAATTATGCTGCCAACTGACGCTGTCGTTTTGTCAAGATCAAGTGAAATCGAAGGTGCTGTTGCAGCTAACGACACATTTGAGAATATACTGCCAAGTAGTAACAAAGTCGTTAGTAAAACTGCCATAAGTCTTTTTGTTCTCATCGATTATAAACCCCCTTATTTATTATATAACTTTTTATTTTTTTACTTTTTCTATTATAACCTCCTTAACTAAAATTTGATAAATTCAGTGCTTCTTAACTGCTATCCTTAAAATTATTTTATAATTAACAGCCCGACACTTACTTTCTCCACTAGTAATAGTTTCATCAAATCGTCAGACTTATTTATTATACGCTTCTGATGATCGCCGTAACAACTGCTTGTATAGTCTAATAATTAACTGTCTCATATTTACTAAAAGCACTTAGGTAATTTATAAACCTCTTTCTTATACCTATCAAAACAACCTGCTATTAAAATCCCTCCTCTTTTTAAATTGTAATAAATGCCTTTAAAAAGAATTAAACCTAAACATTATATAGAGTTCATTTAGCTTACTAAAATGAACTTTATATACGTCTGGATAAAAATATAATTATTTTAGTTTAATTCTTTCAAACAACAATTACCCCCTATTAAGTAATCAGAGAAACCAAGGCGATCATGAAGCAAATTTAGCTAGTACTTAAAATGCTTAACCTCGTCCTATAAATATACAAACACACACACTATTTGTTTTCTGTCGCATTTTAATTATTTATTAAATGAATGCTACAAATAGCTTGTATGTTCTTACCTAATATAAACAATGAATATACTAAAGTGCTGCAATATCTTGAGTGTTTAAACGCTTTAATTTGTTACCCCTTATATTTAATCCATGTAATAATTGTATTTAAGCTAAGTCTTATTCTATTTGAAGTATACTTATAACAGTGTAATAATAACGAATTCATAATATACCAGCATTTATAATTAATTGGATTCTGGATTCAAGAATTCAGGAGTAGAATTAGGACTGGTAGCCCTGCCAGGCTATTTAACGATAAAACAGATAAGTCTCGAACAATTCGTCCAATACTTTGTATATGTACACTTTATACTCCTCCATCAAATATAATCTAATAAATTATATTTATTTATCTTTTAGTATACTTGAATACTCAGCTGATATATTATTTTTTCAAGGAACGTATGTTAGCAGCAAATATTAATTTAAAATCTAAGTATGTAAAACTGTTTGATTATAGAATCTACCCTATAATAACCTTTTATTATAGTATATTAAATTTTGGCTTCCTTTTTAATTGATAATCATGGCATTTAGTGAATATTTTTGGCATGGGCACATAATAACCAATTTTCTGCCTTATATAAATGTAAAACACTAAACATACAAATATAATATACGAGTAAAACAAAATATTAAGTGTTGCTCTATACAAAAAATTTTAATTTTTTTGTATAAAACAACACTTAACAATTTTATGATTATTTAAAATTGAAGTGATTAAAATTCAAACTTCTCTTTAAAGAATCCATCAAGTTCATCAATTTTCATCCTAACCTGCTGCATGGAGTCTCTCTCTCTTATTGTTACACTGCCGTCATTTAATGAGTCAAAGTCAAAAGTTATGCAATATGGTGTTCCTATCTCATCCTGTCTTCTGTATCTTTTACCTATACTACCTGTCTCATCATATTCACAAACATAATTCTTAATTAATTTTTCATAAACCTTATATGATTCTTCTCCCAACTTCTTTGACAAAGGAAGAACGGCAATTTTAACAGGTGCAATAACAGGGTGGAATCTTAATACAGTCCTTACATCTCCTTCTTCAACTGTTTCTTCATCGTAAGCATCACACAGGAATGCCAACGCAACCCTGTCAGCTCCTAATGAAGGTTCAATGCAGAACGGAACATATTTTTCATTTGTAGTAGGGTCAAAGTATGACAAATCTTCTTTGGAATGTTCCATATGCTGCTTAAGGTCAAAATCTGTCCTGTCTGCAATCCCCCAAAGTTCTCCCCAGCCAAACGGAAACTTAAACTCAATATCAGTAGTTGCATTGCTGTAATGAGACAGCTCTTCCTTTGAGTGATCTCTGAGCTTTAAGCTTTCCTCCTTTATTCCCAAGTTTAAAAGCCAGTTGTAACAAAAATCCTTCCAATATTTAAACCATTCCAGGTCTGTTCCCGGCTGACAGAAAAATTCAAGCTCCATTTGCTCAAACTCTCTTGTCCTAAAAGTAAAATTACCTGGTGTTATTTCGTTTCTAAATGACTTTCCGATTTGTCCGATACCAAAAGGCATCTTTTTTCTTGAAGTTCTTTGTATGTTTTTAAAATTGACAAATATACCCTGGGCTGTTTCCGGCCTTAGATAAATCTCAGCTTTAGAATCTTCAGTTACCCCTTGGAATGTCTTGAACATCAGATTGAATTTTCTTATATCTGTAAAGTTATTCTTCCCGCAGTTTGGACAAGTTACTTCCTTTTCCTTCATATATTCAAGGAGCTGCTCATTCTTCCATCCGTCTATTCTTAAGTTGATACTGTTTTGCTCATTCCAGTCTTCTATAAGCTTGTCTGCTCTATGTCTTGTCTTACATTCCTTACAATCTATCAATGGATCACTGAATCCACCAACATGTCCTGATGCAACCCAAACCTGGGGGTTCATGAGCAATGCACAATCAACTCCAACATTATATGGACTTTCTTGAACAAACTTTTTCCACCATGCTTTTTTTACGTTGTTTTTAAGCTCAACCCCTAAAGGTCCGTAGTCCCATGCATTAGCTAAACCACCATAAATATCCGAGCCTGGATAAACAAATCCTCTGTTTTTTGCTAAAGCAACAACTTTCTCCATCGATTTTTCTACCACTGTCAATTCCTCCTTCGGTTTTTAACTACATTCATATATATTTTGGGAATATGTATTTATGTTAATACTTGACCATCTTCACTATTGAATTCCTTTCAAGTATTGCTTTCTTTCTTTTGATAATAGACTCTGACTGCATAATTCAATATCTCATCCGCAACCTTTTCCTTTGGCATTATGGGCAATTCCAATATTTCACCGTTATTTCCAATTATAGAAACTATATTTGTATCGCAGTTAAAACCTGCTCCTTCTTTTGTTAGATCATTGGCAACTATCATGTCCATATTTTTATTTTCAAGTTTAGACTTTGCGTTTTTATATAAATCATTAGTCTCTGCAGAAAACCCTACCATAACTCTTTTACCCTTTTTCTTTCCTATACTATATGCAATATCAGGGTTCTTTACAAGACTCAATGTTAATTCATCTGAGGATTTCTTTATTTTAGTATCAGCAACAACAGAACACTTATAATCCGCAACAGCTGCTGCCATTATGATTATATCTGCAGGCTCATACAGCTCGTTTACCTTCAAAAACATCTCATCAGCTGAAATTACATTATAAACAGTTATTTTTTCAGGCTTCTCAATGCTTACAGGCCCGCTTACCAAAGAAACATCAGCTCCACGTTTCTGTGCCGCCTTTGCGATGGCATACCCCATTTTGCCAGAGGAATGGTTTGTTATGTACCTAACAGGGTCAATAGCCTCTCTGGTAGGACCTGCAGTTATAAGGACCCTTATATTCTTCATATCTCCCTTTACTGCCATCGTGTCCACTATAGCTTCAATTACCGATTGAGGCTCAGGCATCCGGCCTTTCGCATTTACACCGCAGGCAAGCATACCTGTATCCGGCTCCATAAATCCATAGCCCAGCTTTTTCAACTTTTCGATATTGTTTTTTACAATAACATTTTCATACATATTTACATTCATGGCAGGCACTATAAGGACTTTTGCCTTTGTAGCCATAACTGTTGTTGTAAGCATGTCATCAGCAATGCCGTTTGCAATTTTTCCTATTATGTTTGCAGTTGCAGGTGCTATTACCAGTATATCTGCTTTTTGTGAAAGTGAGATATGCTTTATATCATAATTAATCGGTTCGGCAAACATATCTGTTATAACCGGATTATGTGAAATAGACCTAAATGTCAAAGGTGCAACAAATTTCTCGGCACTTTCAGTCATTATAACATCTACTTCCGCTCCAAGCTTTTTTAACCTGCTTACTATTTCAACAGACTTATATGCTGCAATGCCTCCGCATACGCCAAGAACGACATTCTTACCGTTAAGCATAAACTTCCCTCCTCAAAACAAAATCGCTTGCGATTTTGCAACCTTGATCGTTGTCGTGAGAAATTGTGGTGTTGCATACTCATAACTTCCTAGACATTAATAAAATCCCAAAGGGATTTTGTTCCTAACATCAAAAAAATAAGATTTGGATTGATTAGCTGCTTATACCGCTGCATACCTCAATCCACATATCTTATTTCTCTGAAATCAATTATTTAAAAACCCTAAAATTCTAAGATTAATTGCTTTAAGTAAGAACAAAATATTACTTAATACCGCTTTTTGTTCTCACGTATGTAATCTTATTTTCATTAATTTCATTTATCGCAATTGTTACAGGCTTTTCAGAGCTGCATTTGGTAAGCTTGTTAGAACCATCAGCAATCTGTCTTGCCCTTTTTGCAGTAGCAACAACGAGCGTATACCTGCTATCGACCTTTTCCATAAGTGAACTTATTGGCGGATATATCATATATAATCAACCTCCTATAAATTAGCATTGAAGTGGTAAATAATTTTTGTAACACTATCCCCATAATTGTTATCGTAATTTTCCAAATTTTTATTAATCTTTTTCTTCTTCTATAATTTCATCTACATTATCCGCTTCTTTTACGTTCAGCCTATGTGCAACTGTTTCAGGCTGGACCGCTGATAATATGATATGATCGCTGTCGGTAATTATTACTGCTCTTGTCCTTCTGCCATATGTCGCATCAATTAGCATTCCCCTGTCTCTGGCTTCCTGTATAATCCTTTTGATTGGAGCTGATTCAGGACTTACAATGGCTACTAGCCTGTTCGCTGACACGATATTGCCAAATCCTATGTTGATTAACTTCATATTTAGCCTCCTAAGACTTATTCTATGTTCTGAATCTGTTCACGTATTTTTTCTAGTTCACTTTTTAAGTCGATAACATTCTTTGTAATACTTAAATCATTTGCCTTTGAACCAATGGTATTAATCTCTCTGTTCATTTCCTGCACAAGAAAATCAAGTTTTCTTCCTACAGGTATGCCCAGATCCAAAGTTTCTCTCATTTGCATGATGTGGCTGGTCAGTCTCTGTATTTCCTCATCAATGCTGCATCTATCTGCAAATATAGCAACCTCGGTTGCTATACGATTCTCATCTATAGTTTGCTGCTCTGTAAGTTCTTTTATCCTAGTCTCCAATTTTTGCTTATACTCTTTAGTTATTTCCGGTGCTCTAAGCTTTATATCACTTAACACACTATCAATAAATGCAAGTTTACCCAACAAATCATTTTTCAGACTTTCACCTTCTATTTGCCTCATCTTCACCAGTTCATGCAGTGCGTTTGACAGTGAAACCTTAAGTATATTCCATATCGCCTCACTATCCTGCTCTACCTTTTCAATCTTTAATACATCAGGGAATTTGGCAATAAGCGAAGCGGATATATCATCCTCAAGATGGTGCTTGTCTTTTAACATCACCACTGCATTTAGATATGCTTTTGCTAAAGCTTCATCTATAACAACAGTCTTGGAATCATCATTGCGGTCCTCTAAAGATATGAACACGTCTATCTTTCCTCTTGAAACCACTTTTGATATTTCGGATCTGATCTTATCCTCCAAGCATGAAATCTGCCTTGGCATCTTGACAAATATATCGCTGTACCTGTGATTTACCGTTTTAATCTCTGCCAGAATAAGTTTGCCATCATCCTGGAATTCCCCTCTTCCAAAACCTGTCATACTCTTTATCATATGTCTTTCATCCTTTTCAAAGTCTAATATGTATTATAACATAGATTGCAATATTTTAAAGATTTTTTTTAAATTTTCATATATTTTTTCTGGTTTTCTCACGTTTACTCTGTTTTTCAAAGGCTTAAGTAATATTTCAAAAACAAATCAGCCAATATCCCCCAGTTCGTACATTATTATAGAAAGTACCAGCAAACCCGCAGTTTCGGTCCTTAGTATCCTTGGACCTAATGTTACCGGTACACAGCCATTTTCTACAGCCAAATCTACCTCATTATTTGAGAATCCACCCTCTGGGCCGATCATAACTGAAATAGTTTTGGCCCCACCACCTTTTAAAACCGGCTTAAGCTTATTTCCCGTTTCTTTTTCGTACGGAATCAAATTCAAGTCAGCCTGCTTTGCTTCGGTAATAGATTGACGAAAAGTCACAGGAGCTTCAACAATTGGCATTATTCCCCTATTACATTGTTTTGATGCTTCTATTGCTATCCTTTGCCACCTTGTGATCTTATTCTTTATATCCTTTTCACTATTTATTTTAACAACAGTTCTCTCCGTAATAACAGGGACTATTCGCTTAACCCCCATTTCTACAGATTTCTGAATGATCATATCCATTTTGTCAGACTTGGGGACCCCTTGAAATAAAGTTATGTCGATTTCAGATTCATTGGTATTTTTATAACTGTCAACTATTGTGGTGGTAACATAATTGGCGGCATAACTGTCAATTACAACACTGTAATCCCAGCAATTCCCGTCACTGATTATAAGAGAGTCTCCCTGCCTTAAGCGGAGAACATTCTTTATATGATTAAAATCTTCACCTGATATGGTTATTTTCTCATTTTCTATATTTTCCGATTTTACAAAGAACCTTGGCATTTAAATGCGATCGCCACCCATTCACCCATTTCTAATATTTCGACGGCTTTAAAACCTTTAGAAGCATACGCGTCCAGTACCTCCTGCTTTCTTTCTTTTATTATACCGGAGGTAAGAAAATACCCTTCTTTATTTACATAATAAGGCATTGACTCTGATATGTCAACAATAACACTCGCTATGATATTAGCTATAACCACATCATACTTAAAGGGTAATACGTCACCTAATACTCCCTTTAGTACCTCAATACCTTTATCGGCATTATTTAGTTTACAGTTATCTGTGGCCACCTTTACAGCAACCTCATCAATGTCCACAGCTTTTATATCTTTTGCCCCAAGCTTATATGCTATGATTGACAGTATTCCGGTACCACAGCCTAAATCCAAAATGCTGTCGCCATCCTTCAAGTACTTCTCCAGCAGCTGTGCACACATCATGGTTGTTTCATGTGTCCCTGTACCAAAAGCCATTCCAGGATCAAGCTCAATTACAATATCACCACCGGATTCTTCATACTGTTCCCATGATGGTTTAATAACTACCCTTTCAGCTATTTTTATCGGCTTGTAGTATTTTTTCCATGAGGTCGCCCAATCCTCGTCATCAACCTCATTGTATCCCATATAACCTTTACCTGTGTCAAGAAAATTTCCTATAAAATTTATTTTCTCATTAATTAATCCGATTAATTCATTAAGGTTCTTTTCATTAGAAAAATAGGCTTTAATTTTAACATCTTCGCCTAAATTGTCAAAAAACGCCTGGTCTGCATAATCCAAAGTACCAGGCTTTAGAAGCTCCTTTCTGATATCATTGGGGTCTTCAATGGCAACCCCGCCGGCTCCTATTGAAGTAAGCATTTCCGACATAGCATCACTTGCTTCTTCTGTTGTATTTATAATAATTTCATACCACTTCATCTTATCCTCTTTCTTCCTGAAACTTTTTTAAAATGCAATAGGTTTGGCAATCAAAGCTTTACATTCCAAGTGCATCTTTCATTTTTTCAAAAAAGCTTTTTCTCTGTTCATGGGTTTCTTCGCTTACCTCTGCAAATTCTCTCAGCAATGCCTTCTGATTTTCATTAAGCTTTTTGGGGACCTCTATATTAACACGTACATATTGATCGCCTCTGCCATTTCCCCTCAAATAAGGCACACCTTTTCCTTTAAGTCTGAAAACTGTTGCCGTCTGAGTAGCTTCCGGAATGGTATATTTTACCTTTCCGTCAAGTGTGGGCACCTCCAGTTCGCAGCCTAAAGCCGCCTGCACAAAGGTAATGGGCATGTCGCAAATAATGTCATTCCCCTGCCTTGTAAACAGTGCATGGGCCTTGACCCTGACGTTTATATACAAATCACCCCGCGGACCACCCTTTGAACCAGGCTCTCCTTCTCCCCTCAGTGATATGGTTTGCCCATCGTCTATACCCTGCGGAATTTTAATCTTTAATTTAACACTCTTTCTTGTTTTTCCCTTACCATTACATGTATTACATGGGTCGCTTACGATTTTCCCTTCCCCACGGCATGCATCGCAAGCCCGAACATTTACAAACTGTCCGAATGGCGTGCTCTGCTTGTATTGAACCTGGCCGGAACCATTACACTGCTTACATGTTGAAGGTGTTGTCCCTGGCTTTGCTCCGCTTCCATTACATGTTGTACAATTTTCCATTCTATTTAGGGAAATCTCTTTTTCAGTTCCAAAAGCTGCTTCTTCAAAGGCAACTTCCATGGAATACTTCAAATCATTGCCTTTTTGCGGTCCGCTCTTGCCCCTTGAAGACCTGCCACCGCCAAAGAAAGTCTCAAAAATATCACCGATTCCACCAAAGTCGAAGTCACTAAAGCCGCCGCCTCCAAAACCACCAAAGCCGTTTGGATCAGTTCCGGCATGACCATACTGATCATAACGGGTCCTTTTTTGAGAATCGCTTAACACCTCATAGGCCTCGTTAATTTCTTTGAATTTAGCTTCAGCAGTCTTATCACCTGGATTTACATCAGGATGATATTTTTTAGCAAGCTTTCTGTATGCCTTTTTTATATCTGCATCGGATGCTCCCTTATCCAATTCGAGGATTTCATAGTAATCTCTCTTATCAGCCATCCTATCAACTCCAATCTATAGTCTATAACCTTATACATTACAATAGCCAAAGCCATAAGTGAGACATGGGGGTAACTTTCAAAACCGCCAGGCAGCTTTGTATCTTGAAAATCCGCGGTGATATAAGTTTCCCGATGTCTAACCCATGACTTTGGCCTATTTTTTTATTAAATATTATTTATTGTCCTCATCAACAACCTTGTAGTCAGCGTCATATACGTTATCGGAACCTCCCATTTCAGGTCCTCCCTGTGCTGCTGCACCAGGATCAAAACCTGCACCAGCAGCCCCATCAGCCCCTGCTCCGGTATTCTGATACATTTTTGAAGAAATTTCGTAGAAAGCTTGTGTCAAAGCTTCTGTTGCCTTCTTAATATTTTCGGTATCGGTGCCCTTAAGTGCTTCCTTAACCTTATTAACTTCATCCTGTATTTTCGCTTTATCCTCGGAACTTAGCTTATCACCAAGCTCGTTAAGCTGCTTTTCACACTGGAATACCATAGAATCGGCGTTATTTCTGATATCCACTTCTTCCTTTTTCTTCTTATCTTCAGCAGCATATTTTTCAGCTTCTTTTACTGCTTTATCTATTTCATCATCGGACAGATTCGTAGAAGCAGTAATAGTAACCTTCTGTTCGTTTCCAGTACCAAGATCCTTTGCAGAAACATGAACTATACCGTTGGCATCTATATCAAATGTAACTTCAATCTGAGGCACGCCTCTAGGTGCAGGAGGAATTCCTGTAAGCTGGAATCTTCCGAGGGTTTTGTTATACTGGGCCATTTCCCTTTCGCCCTGTAAAACGTGGATCTCAACGCTGGTCTGTCCGTCAGCAGCAGTTGAGAATACCTGGCTCTTTTTGGCAGGTATTGTAGTATTTCTTTCAATAAGCTTTGTACATACTCCGCCTAATGTCTCAATACCGAGTGACAATGGCGTAACATCTAAAAGAAGAAGGTCTTTAACTTCTCCAGTCAATACCCCTGCCTGAATAGAAGCACCTACTGCCACACATTCGTCAGGGTTGATACCTTTAAAAGGCTCTTTACCAAGGTACTTCTTAACAGCTTCCTGAACAGCAGGAATTCTGCTTGATCCACCTACCAACAGTATTTTATCTATTTTATCTACACTAAGTCCTGCATCTTTCATCGCTTGCCTTGTTGGCTCCATAGTCTTTTCAACCAGATCTGCAGTAATCTCATCAAACTTGGCCCTTGTAAGCGTAACATCAAGGTGCTTAGGTCCTGTTGCATCAGCAGTTATAAAAGGAAGGTTTATATTTGTAGTTGTTACACCTGAAAGCTCTATTTTAGCTTTTTCTGCAGCTTCCTTCAATCTCTGGAGAGCCATCTTGTCATTTCTTAAGTCTATGCCGTTTTCCTTTTTAAATGTATCGGCAAGATAATCCATGACCCTCTGATCAAAGTCGTCGCCGCCGAGTCTATTGTTACCATGTGTAGCAAGAACTTCAAAAACCCCATCGCCTATTTCAAGAATGGATACGTCAAAGGTTCCTCCACCCAAGTCAAATACCAGTATTTTCTGGTCATGTTCCTTATCAAGACCATATGCCAAAGCTGCAGCAGTAGGTTCATTGATAATTCTTAGAACTTCCAGACCTGCTATTTTACCTGCATCCTTTGTTGCCTGTCTCTGGGAGTCACTGAAATATGCAGGAACTGTAATAACAGCCTGAGTTATTTTTTCTCCAAGAAATGCCTCTGCATCAGCTTTAAGCTTTTGCAGTATCATAGCAGATATTTCCTGGGGGGTGTACTGGCTATCGTCAATCTTAACCTTTCTGTCTGTTCCCATATCCCTTTTGATTGATATTACTGTTCTGTCAGGATTTGTTATAGCCTGACGTTTAGCCACCTGTCCTACCAGTCTTTCGCCTGTTTTTGAAAACGCAACAACTGAAGAAGTAGTTCTGCTGCCTTCTGGATTTGGTATTACGACAGGTTCTCCACCTTCCATAACCGCTACACATGAATTTGTTGTTCCTAAATCTATTCCTATTACTTTTGCCATATAATCTATCCTCCTCTAAATAATCAGTTAGCCACCTTAACCATACTATGACGAATTATTTTATCTTTTAAAACGTAACCCTTCTGAAACTCCTCAACAATTGTACTATCCCCATATGAATCGTCCTCAATATGCATAACAGCATTATGTAGTTGAGGATCAAAGTTTTCCCCTATGGATTTAATTTCCTCAACGCCCAAATCCTTCAGTGCATCCTTAAGCTGTCTGTACACAAGTTCCATGCCTTCTTTGAAAGAACTGTTTGTAGCCGGATCATTTTCAGCTGCTTTTATAGCCCTCTCAAAATTATCAACAACAGGAAGCATGGCTAATACAGTTTCTCCTACAGCATCCCAATAAAGTGCCTCTTTTTCTTTTGCTGTCCTCTTTTTATAATTATCAAATTCGGCAGCAGTGCGCTGGAGCATATTAAAATACTCATCACACTGTTTACTCTTTTGCTCGAGCATTGCCTTTATTTCATCAGTACCAGAAGCATTATCACTGTTACTGCTTGCTGTTTCCTGATCATTCAAACCCGAAGTAGTGCTTTCATTTTCCATCGATGGGTTTGGTGTTTCCTTTTGATTATCCTTCTTGTCATTACCGTTTGTAAATATACCCATATCGTATTGTTCCGCCCTCCCCGTATATTGTTTGTAGTTTAGCTGTCATCCAAATCACCAATATATTTTAGTATTTCTTCATTTAACTTCCTTTTAAGGAAATTCATCGAAGAAATAACCTTTGCATACTCCATTCTGGTAGGCCCAATTACGCCTATAGTTCCAAGTACAATATTGCCGATACTGTATGTTGCCGTAACCAGGCTGCAATCCTTTATCTGTTGAATATCATTCTCTGTACCTATTTGTACGCCTATACTATCATCAATATTTTTGTTGTTAAGAATCTTGTATATCTTTTCTTTTTCGTCCAGAACATTTAAAAATTCCTTTGCTTTTACAATATCCATGAACTCCGGAAAGTTAAGTATGTTAGTAGTACCTTCCAAATAAACATCAGAATAATCTATATTGTTTATAGAATCTATTATACCGTCTATTATCGGTATTAATATTTCCTTCGTAACCCCTAATTCCTTCTCTATTTCCAGCATTATATTGTTGCTTATCTGATCTATAGTAAGACCATTTAACTTACTGTTTAATACATTTGACAGCATTATCAGCAAGTCTGCAGTAACATTATCGTGAATTTTAATAAAGCTATTCCTAACCACATTTGCACTTGTAACCACTATAACAAGTGCTCTGCCCGGCTGAACGGGCACAACCTGTACAGCCTTCAGAATGCTCTTTTTCAACTGCGGAGCAATTGCAATCGATGTATATTTTGTGATCTTCGACATTATCATCGATGCCTGCCTTATAAGTTGAGTCATCTCATTAATCCGCACTTCCAATGCCTGTTTTATTGAGTCAGCTTCTTCAGTAGACAATACCTTTTCTTTCATCAACTCATTGACATATAGTCTATAGCCTTTGTCAGAAGGAATCCTACCGGCAGAAGTATGGGGCTGTGCTAAAAAACCCATTTCCTCCAAATCCGCCATTTCGTTTCTAATAGTAGCAGAACTCAAACCAAGCTCATGTTTCCTTGCGATTGTCCTTGAACCGATAGGTTCTGCTGTGTCAATGTAGTCATCAATAATAGCTTGAAGGATTCTTCTTTTTCTATCATCCAAGTACATGTTCCAGCTCCCCTTTGTTAGCACTCTACTTTATTGAGTGCTAATTATAATTTAAATATATCCCCATGGCAGTTATTTGTCAAGTATTTTATGCTAAAATCCCAAGAATTACAAATATCATATTGATGGGTAACTCTTTCTATATGATATGTGGTTAATCTATATCTATAAACTCCATAAACACCTGATTTGCGTAGTCCAGTCCTGTTTGTGTAAGCAAGAGTCTTCCAGCTTTGTGCTCGACCAATCCTTTGCCAATTAATTTTTTAAACTTACCTCCAAACTTATCCATTATTTCAATTCCATATCTTCCCTTGAACTCTGACTGAGAGATGCCGCAGGTAAGCCTCATTCCAAGAATAATATATTCCGACATGCTTTCTGCTTCATCTATAATTGCTTCTCCTTCTATATATTTACCCTCATATTCCATATAATTTTTAATATAATCTTCTATATTATAAAGGTTATTATATCTTTTTTTGTTAAAGTATGAGTGCGCACCTGCTCCAAGTCCTAAATATTCTTTCGCCTTCCAATATATAAGGTTGTGCTTGCATTCATAGCCTTCCAGTGCAAAATTGGATATTTCGTACATGCCATAACCATGCCCTGCCAGTTGTCTTTTGGCAAGATAATACATTTCTCTGTCCGTATGGTCATCTATTTCATCAATCTCTCCATGCTCATACTTTTCCCAAAAAACAGTATTCTCTTCTATTTTAAGACTATAGCAGGATATATGCTCCGGTCCTAAATCTGCTACATTATTAACCGTCTCTGCCCAATCCTCCAATGTTTGATGGGGAAGAGAAAAAATCATATCTATATTAATATTATTAAATCCAATCTCTCTTGCAAGCTTATAATTATCGACAAACTCTTCTATGCTGTGAACCCTTCCGATGTTCTTTAACAGCCTGTTTTGCCACGCCTGAAGTCCGATACTCAGTCTGTTTATTCCTATATATTTATATGCTCTCAGCTTATCTTCTGATAATGTTCCGGGATTTGATTCGAGGCTTATCTCTGCATCTGCTGCAATTTTAAAGTGCTGGCGGCACAACCTTACAACATCCTCAATATATCGGGAATCCACACTCGAAGGCGTTCCACCACCTATAAAAACAGTCTTTACTTCATATCCCTCTGCTCTTTCACCATAAATGATTATTTCTTTTTTTAATGCCTCAAAATAGGCTTCGACCAACTCGCTCTTATTGGAAAAGGAATTAAAATCGCAATAATAGCATTTTGATTTACAAAAAGGAACATGTATATAAAGCCCAATACTCTTTTCCATAATAGCTCCAATAGAAATAATAAATTAAAAAATATATAGTAGCAGCAGAAAATTTTTTTAAGTATCCAGCTTCAAAACGGTCATAAATGCTTCTTGAGGGACTTCTACACTTCCAACCTGTCTCATCCTCTTTTTACCCTCTTTTTGCTTTTCAAGAAGCTTTTTCTTTCTGGTTATGTCCCCGCCGTAGCACTTTGAAAGAACGTCTTTTCTGTAAGCCTTTACGGTCTCCCTTGCAATTATCTTTCCTCCGATACAAGCCTGTATGGGGATTTCAAACTGCTGCCTGGGTATTGACTCCTTAAGCTTTTCCGCTATTCTTCTTCCCCTTGCATAAGCCTTTTCAGTATGAACAATAAACGAAAGGGCATCAACTATATCTCCATTTAGCAGTATGTCCAGTTTTACTAGGGTAGAAGGCGTGTATCCCATTAGCTCATAATCCAACGAAGCATAACCTCTTGACCTGGATTTTAGAGCATCAAAAAAGTCATATATTATTTCATTTAGGGGCATTTCATATAAAAGCATTACCCTTCCCTCATCAATGTATTTCATATCCTTATATATGCCGCGTCTTTCCTGACTGAGATCCATAACACTGCCCACATACTCGGTAGGAAGCATAATGGAGCACTTAACCATAGGTTCTTCCATTGAGCTGATTTCTGCAGTCGGCGGTAAGTTGGACGGGTTGTCGATGAATATGGTTGTCCCGTCAGATTTGTTGATTTTATAAATAACACTTGGTGCTGTTGTCACCAGGTCCAGATCATATTCCCTTTCAAGCCTTTCCTGAATAATCTCCATATGCAAAAGACCCAAAAATCCGCATCTAAAACCGAATCCAAGTGCAATGGATGACTCCGGTTCAAAACTTAGTGATGCATCGTTAAGCTGTAGTTTTTCTAGGGCATCCCTCAAATCTCCATATTTTGATCCGTCAGCCGGGTATATACCACAGAAAACCATTGAATTTACCTTTTTATAACCGGGCAAAGGCTCTTTCGTAGGGTTATTTGATAGGGTTACAGTATCACCTACCCTGGTATCTCGGACATTTTTTATACTGGCTGCAATATAGCCAACCTCTCCCGCTAAAAGCTCTCCGGATGAAAAAAGTGATCCTGGCCTGAAATATCCTACTTCGGTAACAACGAATTCCTTACCGGTGTACATCATCCTTATTTGATCTCCAACCTTTACGCTGCCTTCCTTTATCCTCACATAAACAATAACCCCCTTATAGCTGTCATAGTAAGAATCGAATATGAGAGCCTTCAGCGGAGCACTTTCATCATTATCGGGACATGGAACCGCCTTAACTACACTCTCAAGAACCGCTTCAATATTAAGCCCGTTTTTGGCAGAAACCATTGGAGCCTCGCTTGCATCAAGGCCTATTATATCCTCAATCTCCTTTTTTACCACATCGGGCTGGGCACTTGGCAAATCAATCTTATTAATAACAGGAAGGATTTCCAGGTTATGTTCCAAGGCAAGATAAACATTTGCAAGGGTCTGTGCTTCAATCCCCTGTGCAGCATCCACAACCAGTATTGCACCCTCACATGCCGCCAAACTTCTTGAAACCTCGTAGTTAAAGTCTACATGACCTGGTGTATCAATCAGGTTAAATATATACTCTTCTCCATCGCTGGCTTTATATACCATCCTAACAGCCTGAGCCTTGATGGTAATACCGCGTTCTCTTTCAATATCCATATTATCAAGAACCTGATCTTCCATTTCTCTCAGAGTCAAAACCCCGGTCTTCTCCAGCATTCTGTCTGCTAGAGTTGATTTCCCATGATCAATATGTGCTATTATACAAAAATTTCTTATTTTCTTTTGTCTTTCGCTTGCCATCAATAAAATCCTCCAAAGGTTTCATTAATATATAGTAATAATTTAAATACATAATAATTAATTTATTTTTAAATCTAAGCTCGGTAATATTTTGTGCATTAATTGATTGTATCCAGCTTTTTATTATAACATAACAAAAACAAGGTGAATAGATTAAAAGTAATTAATCTTTTTTAATATACTCACAAGCAATAAAATGTTTATTGCAAAACATTGGGTATGACGTTATAATATTAATGTAAAATTCAATGATGTTTTCTTTACACAGATGTAACTTCAATATCGACTAAGACGTCGAAACCTACATTTTTATGGATACCACATATTTTAACAACTTACAGTGTGGTTCATTCATATCTAAGAAGGAAGACAATGATTGTTTTTCCTCCTTTATGCCGGGTAGGCCTGTATCCCGCCATATTATTTTCTCAGGCTAATCTATCTATATTTCCAGAAACAATGGGGTTGAAGGAGAAATTTAATATTAAGTACTTTGGAAAGGTGATATTAATATGAACGATCTCAATCTCCAAATTTTAGGAGGCGGCATAAACACCGTCTGGGTCTTGTTGTGTGCAGCTTTGGTTTTCTTTATGGAAGCAGGATTCGCTATGCTGGAAGCAGGGTTTGTAAGGGCTAAAAATTCCCTTAATATTATTATGAAGGTTTTTATTGATTGCTGCTCAGGGTTGTTGGGCTATTGGGTTTTAGGCTTTGCACTTATGTATGGCTTGGACAAATTCGGCATAATCGGAACAACAGGCTTCTTTGCCATGGGTGATATGAGTAACCTGCCGTTGTTAAAGAATCTCGGATTGCCTGTTGAAGTCTACTGGATGTTCCAGGCAGCTTTCGCTGTAGCAGTTGCAACTATAGTTTCGGGAGCAGTAGCGGAAAGAATGAAGTTTCTTCCCTACATGATTTTCAGTTTTCTTGCAACAGCTGTTATTTATCCCATAGCAGGTCATATGATCTGGAATCCCGAAGGGTTATTCGCAAAAATGGGCATGCTTGATTTCGCAGGCTCAGCTGCAGTTCACTCTGTGGGGGGATGGGCTTCTCTTGCAGCAGTCCTCGTCCTTGGTCCGAGAATCGGTAAATATAAAAAAGATGGTTCTGTAAATGTAATACCAGGCCACAGCTTACCGTTGGCAGCTTTGGGAGCCTTTATCCTCTGGTTCGGCTGGTTTGGCTTCAACCCTGGAAGTGCGTTAACAGGGCTGGACGGCAGTATCTCCCACATAGTAGTAACCACCAACCTGGCAGCAGCAGCAGGGGGGTTTGTAAGTGCAATTTTCACACTTGTAAGGTATGGCAAGGTTGATGCAAGTATGACCATGAACGGAGCCCTTGCAGGATTGGTTTCCATAACAGCGGGATGTGCTTTTGTAAACCTCCCTAGTGCTGTAATAATCGGAGCTATAGCAGGTATACTTGTAGTTGTTGCAGTAGAGTTCTTTGATAAAATACACGCAGATGACCCTGTTGGTGCAATCGCAGTCCATGGTATATGCGGTTCCTTCGGAACTATTGCTGTAGGGCTCTTTGCTTCGGTAGGTGCCTCAAAAGGCCTCTTCTTTGGCGGAGGATTTAAGCTCTTAGGCATTCAGGCCATCGGGCTTATTACTGTATCAGCTTGGGCGTTCCTTTCCACCTTCCTGGTGTTTAAGGCATTAAAAGCAGTTTCGGGGATAAGAGTCAGCAAGGGGGATGAAGTGGAAGGCCTCGATATCAGCGAACATGGAGTAAGAGCCTATGCACAAACAGCGATGGACGACAGCCTTGTTCTTGAGGATCTCGGAAACAACACCAAAGCTGATCAAAGCGTTAGACCCGGTATAAAAGCAGCTCCTGCTAAAGTAGAATATACTACATAATAGATCCTATATTAAAAATGCAATAGGTTATCACTATTAGTATAATATACATTAATCAAGAATAGAGTCATATGTAAAAAAGGGCTTGATGCCCTCTTTTACATATGACATGATCAAAAACTGAAGTAATTTTTCATTCATGACTATAATTAATCGATATAAATTTTTTCGGTATTATAGTTAAATAAAATAGCTCTTCCGTCATTCTCAACAAAATTTACAATATTATTAAGCATGCTGTCAACATGCTTTGGATCATTTGATACACATGAAACACCTATTATTGCATTTTTCCATGTATCGTTAAGGTCAACCTCTGCAATGGAAGCATTATACCTTGACTTAAGCCTTTCAATTATACTTTTGACAATCTGCCTTTTATCCTTGAGAGAAAATACGCCGTCAAGGGATAATTCCATCCTGCATACACCAACAACCAAGCATTTCACCATCCTTATTAAACCTATAGTCTATATTTATAACGATTATAGCACAAATAAATCGTTAGTTGTGGAAATTCCATATAAATATTGCTATAATAAAAAGTAATGAATTTAGCATTCCTACATTAATATCGCCGTATAACCGCATTTTTAGTTATAGAAAATTGTAATTTTCTTACATTAAAATATCAAGGAGATAATTACTATGTCGACTGTATTAGTTATTGATGATGAAACCACAATTTTAGAAAATATAAGATTTAATCTTGAAATGGAAAATTATAACGTTATTACTGCCTCCAACGGTGAAGACGGTCTTAATATTTTTAGAGAGAAAATCAATATAATAGATGCTGTCATCACCGATATGAAAATGCCAAAGCTTACAGGTATAGATGTTCTTAGAGAAATTAAAAAAATAATGCCTGAAATGGGTGTTCTGATTTTGACAGGACACGGTGATATTGAAAATGCCATTCAAACCATGAAGGATGGTGCTTTTGAATATCTCAAGAAGCCTCTGAACGTAGATCAGCTATCCCTGGTAATTTCAAAAGCTATAGAAAAAAAGAATTTGCTTTTGGAAAATACAAAAATACAAAAAAAGCTTCTGGATCAGAATACATATCTTCGCGGTCTGCATGACTCGGCGGAAAAAATTCTTTTGAACCTACTTCCCAAAAAGCTTCCTGAGCTTGAAGGTGTAAGGTTTTCAGTAGAATACAAGTCCTCTGAGGCCGTCGGTGGAGACATGTACGATATCTGTGATATTGGCGATTATCTTTGCTTTTATGTTTTTGACGTTTCCAATCACGGTATACTGGCTGCAGTAATTGCTGTTATATTAAAAAGCTTTCTGCAGAATATAGAATACAATTACAGGCAGGGCATAAACAAACGCAGATTTCCGGAAATTGTTGCAGACCTGAATAATGAAGTACTTATCAATACCGCAGAAAATGTATTCGCTACTCTTTTCCTGGGATTTCTAGACAAAAAAACCAACGTGCTGTATTATGTATCTGCAGGACATGTTACACAGTTCCTGTTCAATGATGAAAAAATAGTTCCTCTAAACTCAACTGGTACAGTTCTAGGTGCTTTTGAGGATGCGGTATATACCTGCAGTGTGCATCAGTTAAGCCCTGGAGATAAGGTAGTTCTGTTCTCCGATGGCATACTGGAGGTTTCAAAAGATGATATTATTTTCGGTTATAAAAACGTTGAGAAAAACCTTTTGGCCAATCATGAAAAGCCTATAGATGTTATAACAAAGGAGCTTCTAAAAGCTTCTGCCGAGTATTCCAACAGTGACTTCTTCGATGATGTAACCATTGTGGGAATGGAACTTTTAAAATAAATTCTATCTGCTTGGAGGATTATATGTCTGCATCCAAACCGTTGCAAAACAACTTAAAAACCACAGCACTCCTGGATAATATATTAAACAGTTCTACCGAATATGCAGTTATAGCTACAGATACGAAAGATATGATAGTATTTTGGAACAAAGGTGCGGAGATAATTTACGGTTACACTGAAAACGAAATGGTAGGAAAACAAACGCCGCAAATTCTTCATGTTAACAGTTCCCCCACTAACGATATTCTTTTGCATAGTGAAAATAACTACAGTTCGAGAGTAACCGACTATGAAATGAAGGCAATCAGAAAGGATGGCACCATTCTTCCTGTTTCGGTAACTGTTACCCCCAGATTCGGAGTCAATCAGGACCTTTGCGGTTATTTAATAATTGTACGGGACATAACAAATCTGAAGGTTGAGGAAAAATATCGGGACATACTTATTGAAGTGGCTCATTTGGTAAACTCCCCTATAAGCATCAACGAAATGTGTAACGGCATAATAAATGCTATCAGCACAATACTAGAAATTCCTGTAGTTTTTATTTGCCTTCTTGATAAAAGAAACAATAATTTTTATGTAGAACATCAGACAGGACTAAATAGTGATTACAAGAGGCATTACTGCTCATATACCTATGATGATAAATTTGTTTACGGCAATGTATTCGATTGTTTTTTAACTTACTCCCAATATACAATAAACTATGGAAAACTTGCAGGACACGCAATATGTGAGTTTATGCAGGATGAAACGCTCTCAGAATCCGACAGTTCGATAATACATATACCTCTTCTTGCAGATATAGCTTTAATAGGAATTCTGCATATAGTAATACCTTCTTCCAGAAAAAATCTGCTCCTTACCGAAACACAGGTATTAAGCATAATTGCTAATGAAATATCTGCCGGCATCCAGAGGAAAAGGCTTGAGGAAGAAATAAAACAGTACGCCTATGACTTGGAAAGGCTGGTACAAGAAAGAACCGACCAGCTTAGGGTTAAGGACGCCCAGTTGGTTCAGTCGGGAAAGCTCGCTACCCTCGGTGAAATGGCCACTGGTATAGCACATGAAATTAACCAGCCATTAGGAGGTATAAGCCTGATTGTCCAAGGGCTGCAGCGAGCAAAAAACCTAGGCAAACTAAATGACGAGATCCTTGATGAAAAGCTCAAATCAGTAATAGAGCAGATTGATAGGATCAATAAGATAATTACCCACTTAAGAACCTTTGCAAGACAGTCAAAAGAAGCACACCAGGAAATATCCGTCAGCGTGCCGCTTCTTGATGTGTTTAAGCTGATAGGTCAGCAATTGAAAAACAAAAATATCACAATTGAGACCTATATTTCGGAGGAAATATCTCCTGTATTCGCAGATCATAATAAACTGGAACAAGTCTTCTTAAACATTCTCAGCAATGCAAGGGATGCACTTGATGATTTTGAAAAGGTTATAAGACGATTAAAAGAAAGAGGAACCCCCCCTGAATGGGTTAAGAGCTGGCAAAAGAAAATAATAATAAGTACATATGAAAAGGACAAATATGTTTATGTTGAGATTGAAGATACCGGAGGCGGGATTCCTAAGGAATATATAAATAAAATATTTGAGCCCTTTTACACTACAAAGGAAGTTGGAAAAGGTACAGGTTTGGGTCTTTCAATATCATATGGTATTATTAAGGAGTTTGGTGGAACCATATCAGTGGACTCGGAAGAAATGCTTGGAAGCAGATTTACCATAAAGCTGCCCGTCCACAGCTCTACCTACAACCCAATTAATGATATATATGATTATTAAGATCTGATTTGCTTCAAATATAAATTGTGATAAATGACTCAAAAAGTTTACAAATATAATATTTACCATCTGGATTTTCCTTCAGTTGAATGCTATAATGGATATGGAGGGCTTAATAATGCAAATATTAAATTATAATCTCGAAGCATTTATACCATATGATGAGGATAATATTGAAAAATTTCTTACCATTTGTGAAGATGCTATTGATAATATTACAAATGATGAAAAGCCTAAGTTTAAGCTCAAAAGTGCTATACATGAGCTTTTGGTCAATTCTTTGGAACACGGATACAAAAAAAATCCGGGTAAGGTTTCTCTGTCCATAAAAAGAACTGAAGATTCTATTTTATTTGAGCTGTGCGACGAAGGAAACGGTGTTGATATTGAAGCACTGAACCTTAACCGCAGAGTTTCCGATTTAAATTCAATGTCATCAAGAGGATGGGGATTAACCCTCGTCAACACCTTTTCGACCAATTTAAAAATTGTCCCAAACAGTCCTAAAGGTACAAAGATAACCTTAACCATACCACTGGATTAGCACACATTACTCTATACTAATTCAGTTTGAAATCAATTCTCTAAAGCTGCTTATATCTGTAACAGGTGCCCTGCATGCAAAATTTTCACAAACATATGCTGTTACCTTGTCCTCAACCTGTTCATAATTGGCTAGATAAGGTATTATACTTGTCAATTCTCGATTCTCTTTTAAATATAAAACTGAAACAGTAAAAGGTCTGAACTTTTCATTAATAACATTTACCATACTTTGGGCATTATTGGCAGTCCCAGATACAACAACCACCTCTTTAGCATTTGATTTTGCATACATAGCTGCAATCAAAAAGAAAGTATATCCGGAGGGATATTTTTTTATTTCTCCACCAAACGCATTTAGTATCCTCCTTGCCCTATTTTCAAATCTACTCTCTCCCGTTATCCTGGCAAGCCTCAGAAAATTATACGCAGCTACTGAATTTCCCGATGGCATGGCACCGTCATAAATTTCCTTAGGTCTTGTAATGAGCTGCTCACTGTCACAGCCATACACAAAGAATCCGCCATTTTTACTGTCCCAAAAATATTTTATTAAGTCATCACTCAGTTCAATTGCTTTTTTAAGATAGTACCCGTCATAGCTTGTTTCATAAAGCTCTATAAGTCCCCATACAAAAAAAGCATAATCATCTGCGTAAGCAGGATATGATGCCTCTCCATCCCTGTACCGGGCTAGCAATCGACCATCTTCTCTGAAAAGATTTTTTAATATAAAATCCACAGCTTTTTTTGCTGCATAATCATATTGCTTTTTACCGAATGCCCGCCCTGCTATGGATAAGGCAGCTATCATAAGACCATTCCACGCAGTGAGTATTTTGTCATCCTTATACGGGTGGACTCTTCCTTCCCTATGCCTGTAGAGCTTTTCCCTGGATTTTTGAACAAATTCCTTATCAACATCATAAATGGCTGTTTTTATGAGGTTAGGTATGTTTTTACCCTCAAAATTGCCCCCCTGCGATATGTCAAAATACCTGCAATACTTCTCCCCATCTTCTTTTCCCAGGATATCAATAATCTCATCAGCAGACCATACATAAAACCTGCCTTCCTCTCCTTCAGAATCAGCATCCTCTGCAGAGTAAAAGGCACCGCTTTGAGAAGTCATATCCCTTAAAACATAAGTCAATATCTCCTCTGCTATTTCCCCGTATTTTTTATTGCCTGTAGCCTGAAATGCCTCCATGTATGCGATTGTCAAAAGAGCATTATCATAAAGCATTTTTTCAAAATGCGGCACAAGCCATTCCCTGTCCGTTGAATAGCGGCTGAATCCAAGCCCTATATGGTCATATATACCGCCCTTGTACATTGAAATCAATGTTTTTTCCACAATGCTCAAGGCTATAGGATCCTTAGTGCTGTACCAGTATCTCAGTAAAAAATAAAGTGTATGGGGAGCAGGGAACTTTGGTGCTCCATCGAAGCCTCCGTATTTCTCATCAAATGCCTCTTCAAAATGTGTAAATGCCTCATTAATGGTGTTCTCATCAATTTCCTCTGGTCGTGCTTCCTGCTCAGTATTAAGAAACCCTACAATCTTTTCCCCTGAATCAACAATAGCTTTTCTATTGTTATCCCAAGCGTGCTTTACCTTCTCCAAAATGCTTATAAGCCCTGTCATGCCTATACTGTCATATTTGGGGAAATACGTACCGGCAAAGAAAGGCTTTTGATCGGGTGTCATTATTACAGTAAGAGGCCACCCTCCGTGATTCGTAAGCATCTGACAAACATCCATGTATATATGGTCAACGTCAGGCCTTTCCTCCCTGTCTACTTTAATGGAAATGAAATTGGAATTTAAAATTTTTGCTACTTCTTCGTCTTCAAAGCTCTCTCTTTCCATTACATGACACCAATGACAAGTTCTTTGAATACAGGTCAGCTATAGCCAATAGACAGGAAGATAGGCTTATCTTCTGACTTGGCTTTCTGAAAAGCTTCATCACTCCAAGGAAACCAGTTTACAGGGTTATGTGCATGTTGCAGCAGGTAAGGGGATTTCTCTTGG
>NZ_DATCTU010000107.1 GCF_036567765.1 Pseudobacteroides sp. | reverse complement strand
ACACAGGCAAGCAATTACAAGTCATTGATGGAAATTGCCTTGAGAAACCCTAATGTTAAAACATTTGTGGTTTGGGGCTTTACTGATAAGTTTTCATGGATTCCAGGAACTTTCCCAGGTACTGGCAGAGGTCTCATATATGATAGTAATCTAAATCCAAAACCGGCGTATAATGCATTGAAAGAAGCTCTTATGAAATAGCGGAGCCACCATGGTTTTTAGAGAATAAGTCTAGCCACTATTAGTGTGCGAAAAAATTAATCTGTATAAAAATGTTTATAATCTATTACGTTTGCTTAAAACAAATGTAATAGATTATTTACTTTTAATCTATTCAAAAAAAGATAATATTTTTGATATATTAAGCAAAATATTTAATAGGTCTTATATTTACAAACAATATAATTAAAATATGAGCATAAATAAAAATTCTATAAATATCAATATATTACTAAAAAGGGGGATTTGTAAAATGAAACTGAAATTTAAAGAAATGGGAGGGGTGAGTAAATGTTGAGGAAAGTTAAGGCGATTTTTTCGATGTTTATGTGTTTTACCATCTTTCTTACATTGTTTTCGGTAACCGTACATGCAGGACCAACGCTTACTTCAAATGCTACCGGTACAATTGACGGCTATAACTACGAATACTGGAAAGATAACGGTACCGGTACTATGACCCTTAACGGGGGTGGCACATTCAGCTGCTCATGGAGTAATATCAACAATATATTATTCCGTACAGGTAAGAAACTGGGGTCCACTAAGACTTATCAGGAATATGGTAATATCTCCATTGACTATTCTTGTAACTATCAGCCCAACGGTAACTCATATATGGCTGTCTATGGGTGGACGGAAGATCCACTTGTAGAATATTACATTATAGATAGTTACGGCACCTGGAAGCCACCGGGAAATGGTATACAAATGAAAGGGACAGCTACCGTTGACGGTCGTACATATGAAATTTATCAAAACTCCAGAACCGGACCGTCCATAAAGGGTGATACAACTTTTCAGCAGTATTGGAGCATCTGCACATCAAAAAGAACAAGCGGAACCATCAGTGTCAGCGAACACTTTAAAGCGTGGGAAGCGAAGGGTATGAAGATGGGCAAAATGTACGAAGTGTCCATGGTTGTAGAAGGATATCAAAGCAGTGGTAAAGCTGATATGACTAAGATGGATCTTAACATCGGAGGCCCGGCTCCTTCAACCCAACCTTCAACACAGCCTTCAACACAGCCATCTGTAAAGCCTTCGGGATCTGCAACAGATCAACCGCTTCGTGTTTTAGCTGAAAAAATTAGGGCCAAAGGCCATGAATTTTACGTTGGGGCTGCAATTTCAGGGAATATAAGCAGCAGTGATCAAAATATTGTAAAAACTGAGTTTGATATCCTAACAAGTGAAAATAATATGAAAATCGGGGCAATATCGCCCAGCCAAAATCAATATAATTATAGTGGCGGGGATAGTTTGGTCAATTTTGCCATGGCTAACAATATGGTAGTTCACGGTCATGCTTTTGTGTGGCATAAGTATAATCCAGGCTGGGTAGATGGTACCAAGAGTATGATGGAAACTTACATAAACAATGTCGGAACTCATTATAAAGGTAAAATCTATGCCTGGGATGTAGTAAATGAGGCATTCCAGAAGGATGGAACATATCGTATTAATGCTATTGGAACGAATGGTCAGGACGGTGCTTCCATCTTTGGACAAAAGCAAGGCAAAAAATATATTGAGGATGCATTTATAGCAGCTCGTAAGGCAGATCCAAACGCTAAACTAGTCTATAACGAGTATGATTTGGAAACAAGACCTGCCAAATTTGAGGGCGTCTATGAAATGGTAAAGGATTTTAAGAGCCGGAACATTCCAATTGATGGAGTTGGTTTCCAAATGCATTTGGGACCAAGCTTTACAGAAACTGATGCCAAAAGATTTGCAGACCAGATGCAGAGGCTAGCTGATTTAGGTGTTGAAAGCTATGTTACTGAAATGGATGTCGGTTGTTCTGATACATCACAGGCTGGACTTGAGAAACAGGCACAGATATATGGCTGGATAGCGAAAGCATGTGTAGAACAACCATATTGCAGAGCTTTCCAAGTGTGGGGAATAAGAGATTCTCAGTCTTGGCGTGTAAATCCTGAGTCTCCGGAAGATAAAGCAATAGCTCCATTGATTTTCAATGACAACGGCCAGAAAAAGCCTGCGTATTATGCAATACAAAAAGCTTTAGCAGATGCATTGAACTCAACACCAACTGCAACACCAACTACAACACCAACAACACCAAGTACAGTTCCATCAATTAGGGGAGACCTCAACAATGACGGTGTTGTAAATATGGCAGATGTTTTGCGTATAGCAACATCTTTCAATGCGACTCGTGGAACGGAAAAATATAATGCAGCATATGACTTAAATGATGATGGTGCTATAAACATGGCGGACGTTCTTATAATTGCTGCAAATTTTAATAAGACAGTTAGCACACCTAATAATACTCAAGTTCCAACTCCAACACGTGTATCAACACCTACGCCGGTTGCATCTGTCGGTACAAAAATCTTACCTACTGTTGACAGTATTGAGAAAGATGGTCCATTTTCACTAACAACAGAAAGAAATGTTGGGCCAAATGGCAAAGCATGGGTCGTTAGACCAGCTACTCTTGGGAGCCAGGGAGTTACTGCACATCCTGTATTTATATGGGGGCCAGGAGGAGGTTCTGATCCTAGTTATTATCAAGATATAATGAGAAGAATTGCATCACATGGATTTGTAGTCTATAGTGAGAGTCCATCAGATTCAGGAGCTGAAATGAAAGCAGGGTTGGATTGGCTCATAGCACAGAATAACAACTCTTCAAGTCAATATTACAAAAAGCTTGACACAAGTAGAATTGCTGCTGGCGGACATTCGCTGGGTTCAGTGGCTTCTTATGGCGTAGCAAGTGATCCCAGAATAGCAACAACAATTCACGTTGACGGAGGATCCCTTGATGGCAATGGAGCAAGCAAGATGCGTAAGCCAACAGCTCTTATTTGTGGATTGGATGATAATTTGGCTCTGGAAAATACTAGAAGTGATTATAGAAAGGCAACAGTTCCGGTATGGATGGGTTTAATGAAAGGCGTGGACCATGGTACCGGCCCCAAATATGCTCTTCCGGCCACTCTAGCATGGCTTAGATGGCATTTGGGAGGAGAAACAGAGCGAAAGAGTATGTTTATCGGTGAAGGTGTATATTTTGATACTGGTATTTGGCAATCAGAAAGCAAAAATTGGTAATTATTTTAAAACGATTTTCCTCTCCCCCTTATTTGAGGGGGATTTTTTTTTATGTCATTTACAATTATTCTTATTTTTTGGGAGTTCTAAGTTTTCTTAGACTATATAGAGTAAAACGCAAGCCAATAATAAAGTCTGATTATCCCAAACTATTTAAAATAATTGACACTATAGCTGATTTATTAAACAGTGAAAAGGTTGTTGAGATAGTTATTAATGGTTCATCTAATGCGTCATTTGCTAGAACATTTTTAAAACGTGGTTTTAGAAGGAAGAGAGTGCTGACAATAGGATTGCCTTTATTTTATCTACTAAGTTAGCAAGAGAGGGGCATTAATTAATTAGTGCACGGCTCCTTTTAATTTCACAGCAACAATATATCGAAATATTAAAAAAATTGATAATATTTTAGATGTTTTAAGCAAAAATCTTCATTAAGACTTTCGCAAATATAAATATAATAAAACTAGGAGTGGAAGTGGTAGTGAGCTTGAGGAGAGATTAAACATGTATGAAGTTGGTTCTGAGGCAGGCAGATATGAGTTAGTATACGAATTGAGAGACTTTTCAAGACAATTGGAGTCTTTTGGTCTAGATATAAGTAATTTGCCTGATTATATACCAAAACACAAGGATTCAAGGCAAATGTGTGTAAATATTGCAAAAAGAATACTTGATAATAGGGCTATTTATGAAATATTGAAAACAAAAAAATACTTTAAGATGAAAGAGCTTACTAAAGTAATAGATGTTCACCCAAAGACAGTGGAAAGAAATAGGGAGTTCATTATTTGCTTATGTATATTATATGAAAGTGATTATGGAAATTTTAAAGCATATTTAAATAAATTATTTTTTAACACATGAACCAAATTTTTAGCGAAAGTAGCGGCGTGTTTGTACATTTGGGGGGGATAGAAATGAATTATGAAGGCATTGTAATAAGCTTAACAGAAAGCAAAGCAATAGTTGCTACAAATGATTTTCAATGCTTTTATATAAAGAGAGTTCCTGTATTTTACATAGGAAAGCAAGTTAAGTTTTCAGGAAAAAATATAATTAGGAAAAGGTCGGTATTTCAGAAACTACTGACAGTAGTTGGTTAAATGAGATAAATAAAATGACAAAGTAGCTATACTTAAAACATGCAACATTTGATGATATTGAAATCTTTACAATAAGCAGCCTAAGCCTATAATGAGGGAAAGCAGGATAACAAGGGTTGAACTCTTTTTCTCAATAGGTTTATGCTGTTTTTTATACTTAACAGTACTTTAATAAAATCTGCTTAGATACTTAAAAGTTTAGCAGATTTTAAGTATTTAAGCAGATTAGGAGGGAGTATAGTGCTATTTATAACTCCATAATATTAGTTCGTAAATATGATAATTTTTGAGTTGGGAATTTTTATATTATCAATTTCACGCCACAGCTATACTTATCATAATAAATAACATTTGGAATGAAAGAAATGAGGGAATACATAACAGAAAATTTTATAATTAGGTTATCTATAATAAAATTGGTAATATTTTAGATGTTTTAAGCAAAATCTTTATTAAGACTT
>NZ_DATCTU010000106.1 GCF_036567765.1 Pseudobacteroides sp. | reverse complement strand
TTGCCATGCCCTTTTTTATTTGCTCTGTCGTAACAATATACTTTTTTCAAAGTTCAATAAGGTTTTTTACCTTGTTTTTTATGAATCAAACCTGAATTTTTGTTTTCAAGCCAATTACCAGTTACTTTTCGAAACTATACTGATTTTTTTTAATTATGAAGTGAAAAACAATTTAATTTATGTAACTTTCAGGAGTTGAATTAAAATGCTTTGCAACAATTAAAACGTCTGCCATATTTATCACATCGTCCATATTAAAATCATAATTTATATCATACATTGAATCACCTTTTAAACAATCAAAGGATTTGGAAATTTCTATTAAATCAACCATATTTATTATGTTATCTTGATTTACATCACCTGGCCAGATATCTACAACATAAGTCGACCCTGGTACTGCAGCTGGATATGCAACTATAGTTCTTCTTAAGTAATTTCCTTTAGAAATAGATACGTTATAGCTGCTTCCAGGATAAACGCGAAAGTCACATCTTCCACTTTCATTTGTAGTTGAGCTACCATTACAACTAACTACAAAGCCCTTTAAAATATTTGGATTCGAAGAAATCAAATCAGGTTTTACTATTATATTTATTCCATAATCCATATGTGCTGCGGGTTGAGGAACAGATGTAGGAAGATATGTACTTACTTTAGTTTCAGTGTTATCTGCATATACTGTTTCAAACGAAATCAGCATATAAGAAAAAACAAAGGTAAAAAATAAAACAAAAATATAAGGTTTGAAAAATTTAATTAATTTCATAAAAATATTCCCCCTTAGTATAATGTTAATCTTATTTTACCATAACTGTTTTGTGTTGTAAAGCAAGTATTACTTTATCTGAAGTCTGTAAATGTTTTGATAATCTGGTCTCTGTATTTATCTATAGAAAGAGAATTCTTATTATATATTTTTAATGCAGTATTTACCCCATTTTTAATATTATTGGCACCTTTCTGGGGTGAACTATTAGAATTACCCCATTTTAGGTAAGGCTTGATGTCATACTTTCCGTGAGAATTACGGTTATGCATTCCTGCTGCATAGTTGAAAGTACCCATATTTATTGGATCGTTTTTTTCCGTGAGCAGCACTCCGTTTTTATTATAAACAGCTTCACAAAATCCATCATAGGCTGTAAACTTTAGGTTATACAGACCTTCTTTGCCTTGACAATGATATATAGAACTCCTTAAAGAGGCGAGTCTCCATTGTCTGCTTTTTGGCAAGGTAGAGTTTAATTGAAGTAGCTCTTTTAGACTTTTTGGAGCTCTATTAAGTTTGTTTCTAAAATAATGGACATTCATATCTACATAGCCTAGCCTATATACTAGCCGGCTAACCAGCATGTACAGCCTTTTATTATTTAGCTCATTGTTACTGTCTATTTCGCTATTAAACATATTTACATCATTCATTACTTTATTTAGAGCTTCCTTTACTCCTTGTGTATTTTCAATTTTTATTATTTCATTTACATGATTTATACTGCCTAGTGTAAAATGCTGTGTTTTATATTGAAATTCAATTTTTTCAATCTTATTATTTCCTGTATCTTTATAGCAACCAAAAAGAATTGTCAATAATAATAAAAGTACCGCTAAAACTCTAATAGGCATAATAGCATCTCCTATATTCATCCATTCGACTTTTCATAGCTATTTATATATTTTTGCGAGAGATTCATTAAATAATGCTAGAAATTTTAACACGGTATGTATAGATTTAAAATGTTTACCGCTTCTTTACTGGTGACCCTATAAAATCGCAGCATACTTTAATGTTAAATTTGAAAAAATAGAAGTGATAATATAAAAATAAGGAAGGCCTACACAATCACCTCAGAGTTATAATGTCATCACCCAAGGGAAGTAATAGTATTAAGCCTCAAAATGCAGTAAAAAATATTGAGAAGACTATTCCTATTCCAAAGCAGTAAGGAACAATCGGATCCAATGCTGATGGTATATTTATTGATGTTGCAAAAAAAGACTGGAAAAAAGTAAATGACAGAATTAATTTAATAAAAACAAACTATAATGAATTAAAACCTATTATGCAAATGACAGCAAATTCTAAAAAACTTTCAAGTGATATGGGAGTTGCGATAGATGATTTGGATAGGCAAGTAAAAGGAAAAAGAGTATATGAGACAAGGTCTGGTGCCAACCAGTTATCAAAATATATTCCCGATGCCTACGATATTTTTAGGCCGTCGTTAGCCGGCAATATTACAAAGTTAGGATATTTAGGACGCGAAATGGAGCTTAATGCAGAAAGAGCAGAATGGAAATCAGCTAAAAAGAATTTAGATACTACACTAAGTACATGGTCAGTTTTAAAAACTAAAATTAGTAATACTTATATCGGAGATATTAGTGGTTTTACTGCTCTATAGCCAGTAAAAAAGGTAGGCTGCGGGTTAATCACACCCTACTTTTTTGTATATGGGATTTATTTCGAAGTACACGATAACTACTCTTTTGTATATTTGCAATAAAATTTAAGGGCAAGCATAAAATTCTATGTTTGCCCCATGCTTTTAATATATGTAAAATTATGGAGTGATCGATACTGCAATTGGAAAATTTAATACTTACCAAAGTCCTTATCACTTAATATTATATTCCTTAATGTCTTAATTTCGCTTTGAGGATCATTGGCTTTATCCAAATTTATTTGCTCAAGCATTTTTAGAACATCAGGCTTAATAGAGTCAATTCCTTTATAGTGGAAGTGATTGTTTTTTTTAAGCTTAAACATGGATACCTGCTCTTTAAGAAGCTGTGCCTGGCTTGAGAGCTCCTCACTGGCAGCCGCACTTTCTTCAGAAGTAGCAGAATTGGTCTGTACTACCTGGGAGACCTGCATAATGCCCTGATTTATCTGAGTTATTCCAGATGCCTGCTCATTGGAGGCTATAGCGATTTCTCCCACCAGATCGGCAGCTTTTGCAACGCCTTCCACAATCTGATTTAGTGCTGCGGCTGTATCGTTAGCAATTTTGGTTCCTACATCTACTTTCTTAATGGAGCCTTCTATCATTGCAGTAGTTTCTTTTGCTGCATCAGCAGAGCGTGCTGCCAGATTTCTTACTTCCTCAGCCACCACTGCAAAGCCTTTACCGTGCTGACCTGCTCTTGCTGCTTCAACAGCGGCGTTTAAGGCAAGAATATTGGTCTGGAATGCAATTTCATCAATAACTTTAATAATTCTAGAAATACTGTTTGAAGAATCATTGATTTCTGCCATCGCTTTAAGCATTTCTGCCATTTGCTCATTGCCATGTATAGCTTTTTGCTTCGCTGTAGACCCAAATTCACTGGCCTGATTTGCATTGACAGCGTTTTGCCTGGTTTGAGCAGCAACTTCCTCAATAGAAGACGTAATCTCTTCGATGGAACTTGCCTGCTCAGTTGAGCCTTGCGACAAGGCCTGGCTTGATGACGATACCTGCCTTGCACTTGCTGCTACCTGTTCAGCTGCAGTATTAATATTACCCAGTACCTCATTAAATGCATTAATTGTATTATTAATCGCGTCTTTAATTATGGCATGGTCACCCTTATAGGACCCTTCTACGGAGACTTGGAGATTTGCTTTGGAAATCTCGTTTAAAACAGCTGTTGATTCTTTTATTGGCTCCACCACAGCATCTAAAGTCTTGTTAACTCCATCAACAATATTCCGATAATCACCCTTAAAAGCACTTACATCACCTCTGACACTTAATCGGCCTTCAATAGCATTTTCTGAAAGCATCATGATCTCTTTGATTAAATTTCTTATTGCTTGGCTCATTGTTATAAAAGAATTGGATAGCTCACCAATTTCATCATTTGTTGTTGTTTCTATAGCTATATTCATGTCTCCATTTGCAAGCTTGTTTGCAGCATTTGATACTTTTTGAATTCCATTGGAAATAATTTTGCTTACATAATAAGCGATAAATATTGCAAATAATATTGCAATCAGCGTTCCTATTACCAGAATCATTTTCGTGGAGTTTTCCAAGCTATTCTGTGAAGTGCTTCTTTCTTTTAAAAGGGCATTTTCCATATTGATACTTTCTGCGGTTATACTCCGAAGGCTGTCCATATATGATTTGCCTTTGGCAGCTGCCTCTTCCCTTATAACATCATCCATGACTTTACCCTTATTCGTCACCTCACGCCTCAAGCTGATGCTGTTTTCTGCTATTTGCTGCCATTGCTCCTTCATTTGCTTTATTTTGTCAAGGTTTGCCTGCTGCTTAGGATTATCACTTGTTTTTTCCTTAGCATCGCTGAAACTCTTTTCAAAGTCAGCCTTTCCTTTATTATACGGTTCAAGAAATTTTTCATCTCCTGTAATGGAAAAACCACGTTGTCCTGTTTCCATATTTACCATACTGGCAACAATATTTTTTATATCTGACAATACTTCGTATGTGTGGATATTCCATTGATTAGCTTGAACATAATTTGAAAAGTTTAAAAATACTATACCAGATAATACTATGAGAATTGCTACTACCACTGAAAAGCCGGTATACAATTTTCTTCCAATTTTTAAGTTGTTAAACCATTTCAGCATAGAAATATCACCCTTATCTAATAGATTATTTTACATACGGGATGCTGTGTTTTCAATCACTACTTAAACAACCATCAACACATATTCTGCTCCTTTCCCTTTTATTGTTTAGTTGGTGGAAAATGTAAGCATACGCTTCTTCAGGTTCAAAACAATTGATAGTCTTTTTTATTATCGACAATTAATTTTAGTTAGTTAACGACAAGTTTTAAGATCATTAGGACAAGAACTTTACCGCCTTCCCTCAAGGCAACAGTAAATGTACTGCTGCAGCTATTGATATGTATTTCGCTAAATGGTATGTCGCATACTACATCAAAGGAATCCTCACTTGCATCAACCAGGCTAAAACCCGGATTTAAGCCAATGCTGTAATGTGGGAAAGGTGAATATATGTAGAAGGTGTATTGGTTTCTTTTTAATGAATTAAACCCTTTATAGCTATCCTGAGTTCCATAATTTTTTTCTGTTTTATCATGTTTATGAAAATAAAGGCATATTAACATCCATATTGTCATGATAGACCTAGAGATTCAAAAAAGACTCCTTGCATAAACCAAAATAAATGGAGTATGAAAGAAGCCTTATATATTTAATGTATAACAAAATATGTGAAATAATGGTATATTAATATTTGCCGAATTCTTTATCGTTTGTATCAATTTCATTCAGCTTTATTCGATTGATGCTTTTCTTTTTGGCTACACCCTCAAGCATTCTTAAAACGTTGGGATTCAAATCATTCATATCTTTATAAAGTACCGAATTCTTTTTTAACTTAAATCTGCCCACTTGCTCTTTAAGAAGTTCTGCCTGGCTTGCAAGCTCTTCACTGGAAGCAGCACACTCCTCAGATGTAGCGGAATTGGTTTGTACAACCTGAGATACCTGCATAATTCCCTGATTAACTTGTGCAATACCTGTGGCCTGTTCATTGGAGGCGATGGCAATATCATTTACCAGATTTGCAACCTTTGTAACACTATCAATCATGCTGTTTAGGGCGTTCGCAGTTTCGCTGGCAATATTAGTACCATCCTCTACCTTTTTAATTGAGCCTTCTATCATATCTGTAGTTTCCTTTGCAGCATTAGCCGATCTTGCAGCAAGATTTCTTACTTCTTCTGCAACAACAGCAAATCCTTTTCCGTGCTGACCTGCCCTTGCTGCTTCAACAGCTGCATTTAAGGCAAGTATATTGGTTTGGAAAGCTATCTCATCAATAACCTTAATGATTCTAGAAATTTTACTTGAGGACTCATTAATATCATCCATTGCCCTTAACATCATACTCATTTGTTCATTCCCCTTAACAGCAGTTAATTTTGCTGTCTCGGCGATAGTATTTGCCTGACTTGCATAATCTGCATTCTGCCTTGTCTGTGAGGAAATTTCTTCAATTGAGGCTGTAAGTTCCTCTATAGAGCTAGCCTGTTCTGTAGCACCTTGAGATAAGGCTGTACTGGAGTCTGATATCTGTTTTGATCCTGATGCAACCTGCTCTGCTGCAGAATTGATATTAACCATTACTTCATTGAGGTTTTCAACCATTTTGCTAAAAACATTTGCCAGCACACCGATTTCATCCTTTGTATCTATATCAATTGTTACATTAAGATTTCCATCAGCGATCTTGCTAGCTCCAGATACGATTTGATTAACGGGCTTACTTATGAGGTTGGCTATATAAAATCCAATACCAATTGCCAGAAGAATGCCTATTATAATTATTATAATCATTATTACCGATTGCTGCTGATAGCTTTCAGTATTTTGAATGGATTTTTCTTCTGCTGATTTTATATTGTAATCAACAAGTGACTGAATATTACTTTCTACATCTTCCCGCGCCTTGGCAAACTCCTGGATTCTTGAAATTGCTTCATCATATTTACCTGCCTGTATATATGTAATATGCTCTCCACGAATTTTTCTATATTCATCAAGACTTAATTTAAATTTATTAAATAAATCCTTTTCTTCCTCTGCCATTGAATTCTCATAATCAGAGATATATTTATTGTTTTGCTCAGTTAATTTATTCATTTCATCCAGCCTGCTTTGCAATTTTGATACATCTCTTTCATATATCATTAGGAAATAGTTTGAACGGATATTAAGAAGCGATTTATGAATATTGGAGAGATTTTGAGCCGAGATAAAATTATTTGTATAAATTTCATCTCCTCTCTTATTTATTGCACCCATATTAGTAATTCCAATAAAGCCTACTATACCCGTAAAGACTGCAAGAACTATGAAACACAGAATTAATTTTACCTTTATTTTTAAATCATGGAACCATTTCATCGAGCATCCTCCTCAATAGTATCTTATTTTTACTTCTTTAACTGTTAAATTAAGTAATAGGTTGTTTGATTTAAATGTAATTTTATATCATTTATGTGGCTTTATAGCTTTACCTCACAATAATATTTATCGGATAAAAACCTAAATATCACAATACCAAGATTTGAAAATTGTGAATGAGATTTGTATTTAGTTAACAAATATAGTTATCACCAGCACTTGAAGCATCAGATTAACATTTGGTGAAAAATGTAAAAGCTAGTCTCACTAGATAAAAACCATAGTAAAAAGATGATTTTAATTAATTTACATAATAACTATTATGTGTAACCGTATTATTAGTTCAAGCATATAATACAGTATCAGTATACAATTAAGGAGTTTTTTTCATGGAAAACAATTATATTCAGGCCAACGCTAGCTATAATCCCTATACAAAAATGGATGATCCCCAGGTAACGCCTTATAGGCAATTTGGGATGATGCCTTTTGGTCAATTTGGAATGATGCCTTTTGGATTTGGTGGTCAACACTTCTTCCATCATCATTTCCATCACCATTTTTTCCCTCGTCCTTTCCCGTTTAGATTTGGGTTCTCACCATTTGGCTTTGGAGAGTTTGGCCAATTTCCATTTGGTTTTTAGTATTAGTCCATTTTGGCGTATTACAATTTATAAAATAGGCACCAAAAATCTTTAGGCTACTGTTGGTCTCACCAGTAGTCTAAATCCATTTAATACCTGATTACTCCAAACTATTATAGGAAATCTTATCCTCCTCTATATATTGAAGTATTGTTTCATGTTAACGAAAAAGATGACTTTATATACACTTCTGAATCTACGAGTACATATTATAAAAGATGAAGAATATGATTCTAAATGGTGGTATATTCGATGGGATTAAATAATCATATATGGGGATTGGTTGAAGCAATAAAAGCAAGTTCTGAGTTCTCTAAACTTAAGCAGGCAAATGACATCATTTCAAAAAATCCTGTTTTAAAGAAAGAATTGGAGGACCTAAATGCTAGGCAGGAACAACTATTAACCTCGAGGCTCTCTGCAAAGGAAGCAGAGTCTAATTTAAAGCAGTTAAACTCTAAAATTGAAAGTTTATCAAATCTGCCTGAAGTAGACAGTTATTTTAAGGCAGCACACGCATTTGAGCGTATGATGTATAATATCTATAAAGAAATTAGTGGATATTTGGAAAAAGAACTCAAAAAATAGAGCACGGAAATTAGTGGTGTTTGTAGTTAAGGAACAGAAAACGGCTATAAGTGTGTCGGACAGGATGTAGAAGCTATTGTTGGTAACACAATTGCAAAAGCACAAGAGTTAGCAAAAGGTTTCTATGCTGTTAAAAAGTTCGTTTATTCGCTGACCGGCCGCAGTGTCACCCCATTTACTAACAAATACTTAACGGCCTGAAAGCAACAACAGCAATACGTGAGTACGGATATCATAATAATTGCAAAATATTTTTGCCATAATATAGAAAATTATTAAATGAAAAAGCCATACGAAGAAGGGATGCTGCTGTGTCCTTTCTTCATATAGATTGCCTGACTTTATTTTAGATGTTCTTATATATCCTTTGTTTTGAAATAGTTTTTATGTCCTCCGGAAAGGTTGTAAACCTTATTAAATCCCTTGTTAATTAGTATATTTTGTGCTGCATTTCCTGTAACACCTTTATTACAGTAGGTTACAATCATATTATCCTTATCTATGGAATCTGTGTTTTCTCTTAAAATCTCATGGGGCAAATTAACAGCCCCTTCAACATGAGACTGCTCATACTGCTTGGCTGCCCTGGCATCAATAATAGTAATACTCTCATTATTCTCAATTCTATAATCCAGCTCATCTGATGTAATAAGCTTTCTTCCTCTTTCCAGGTCGTTTGTCAAAATCATTCCAGTATACATCACAGGGTCCTTGGTAGTTGAGAAGGGGGGTGCATAAGCTAGATCCAAATGAAATAAATCCTGGACTTTAGCACCAAAAGTAATGGCAGTGGCAAATACATCAACCCGTTTATCCACACCGGATTTTCCGATAATTTGAACACCCAAAAGCTTTCCGCTATCTTTATCTGCAACTGCCTTAATTAACATCTCTTCACCATGAAAGTATTCAGGTTTATCGGGCTTAATATTGTGGCAAACTGATATTCCATAGCCTTCGTTTACAGCCTCTCGTTCTGAAAGTCCGGCCTGTGCGACGGTATAATCAAATATTTTAAAAATACTGGTACCTAAAATTCCCCTAAATTCCAAGTTTTCACCTGTTGCCTGGTCTCCAGCAATCCGTCCCGTTTTATTGGCCGTGGATCCTAATGGTCTATAACATGGTTTTCCGGTAACTATTGAAAAGCTTTCAGCACAATCCCCACATGCATATATATCTTTAATGTTTGTCTCCATTCTGTTGTTAACCTTAATTGCACCTGTTGTTCCAATTTCAATTCCCGCTTTTTTTGCAAGCTCAACATTTGGACCAACCCCTGCAGCCACAACAACCATATCGGTATCCAATACAGCTCCGCTTTTTAAAACTGCTTTATTGGTATATTCGTCTCCCGCTAATTCAGTAACCATTTCATTGAGGTACACTTCCACACCATTTTTCAATAAGATATCTTTTAAATACATTGATACATCACAATCCAATGGCCTCATCAGATGATCTTCCATCTCAACAACAGCAACCTCTATTCCAAGAGCTTTTAGATTTTCAACCAACTCAAGCCCGATAAAACCGGAACCAATTACAATTGCTTTTTGTGGATTTTGCTTATTTATATAAGTTTTTATCAAATCTGCACTTCTTACATTTCTGAGCATAAAAACATTCTTCTTGTCTATACCTTGTATTTGTGGCGTTATTGGCTTGGCACCTGTTGAAATTATTAATTTGTCATAAGAATCGGTAAAGACTTCAGAAGTTAATAAATTTTTTACTTCAATTTTCTTGTCATTAGAATTTATATTCAAAACCTGGTGGCTTGTTAGTATGTCAACATTGTATTTACTCTTAAAAAACGCCGGGTTCCGTGGAACCAGCTCCTCAAGAGTTTCAATTTTCCCGCCGACAAAATATGGAAGTCCGCAGGCCGAATAAGATATATCACTGTCCATCTCATATATTTTTATTTGTGCATCTTCATTGTTTCTTCTTGCTTTAGCAGCTGCAGATGTGCCTGCTGCAACAGCACCAATTATAACTATTTTCATATTTGCCCCTCCAGTATGTATAGTACCTCTTATTTTAATCTCATCTTTGGTAAACCTTTCTCGTCAAAATATTTTCTTCTCATAAAAAGTGCGGCATTAACCAAAGCCACCATAACAGGAACTTCAACCAATGGTCCGATAACAGCTGCAAATGCCTGACCGCTTCCAATAGAAAAGACTGCAACTGCAACTGCTATAGCAAGCTCAAAATTGTTGCTTGCAGCAGTAAAGGCAAGTGTTACTGTCTTTTCATATGAGAATCCGCTTCGTACCGACATATAAAAGCTCACAAAGAACATAATGGCAAAATATAGCAATAGCGGAATTGCGATTCTAATTACATCCATAGGCAACTCAACAATTTTATGCCCCTTAAGTATGAACATAATAACTATTGTGTAAAGTAAAGCAATTAAAGCAAGTGGAGATACCTTGGGCAAAAATACATTTTCAAACCATTCCCTGCCTTTTAATCTAATCAGTGAAAAGTGTGTAATAAAGCCTGCTGCAAAAGGAATTCCCAGATATATAAGAACGCTTTGTGCTACTTTTAGAATTCCTACACTAACTTCAATCCCTCCAAAGGATAAACCCAAAAAATCAGGAACTACTGTAACGAAAAACCATATATATACTGAGTAAAGCAGTATTTGGAATATGGAATTTAGTGCTACAAGTGCAGCACAGTATTCATTATCGCCTTTTGCAAGGGTATTCCAAACAATTACCATAGCAATACAGCGTGCAAGACCTATAATAATTAGGCCAACAGCATATTCCTTCATATCGGGAAGAAATATTACAGCAAGTATAAACATCAATATAGGTCCAATTATCCAGTTTTGAATCAAAGAAAAATTGAAAACCTTTTTGTCCTTTGATACCTTCCCCATCTCATTATATTTAACCTTGGCAAGGGGCGGGTACATCATTACTATTAGCCCTACAGCAATTGGCCAGGAAGTTGTTCCTGTACTCATTCCTTCCAGAGTTTTGGAAAGGCTTGGAAACAGAAATCCGATTGTTACCCCTAATCCCATTGCAAGAAAAATCCATAGAGTTAAAAATCTATCCAGGAATGACAGTCTTGTTTTTTGATTAATATTCATTTTAAAGCTCCTTACATTAAAAAACGATAAATCTATTCACAATTATTCTTTTGGCTTAACCATTTTGCCAAATTCTCAAGATCAGTTTTATATAATTCCATGTTTCTTAAATTATCATAAACCAGGCTGTCGATAAATTTCATTTGTCCATCTTTAAACATGGAGTAATATGTCCACTGGGCGTGTTTTCGATCTTTTACAAGATCGGCATTTTTAAGGTAAATTAAGTGCCTTGATGCTTTTGTCTGAGATATTTGTAATGCTTCCATTATGTCACAGACACAAAGCTCCTTCTCATATAAAAGGTTCATAATTCTTAATCTGGTCTCATCTGAAAGTGCTTTTAAACCATCTAAAAGTTTATCCATCATTTCACCCCTTTTATGGCTTGTATGCCTATATGCGTATAAGCGAATATATTAACATTATATACATATTTGAATAAGAATGTAACCCTTTTTTATTTAAATATGGTGTGGTTATAATAAAAACATTGTTGCCAGTAGACCTGTAGCTGTTAAAGCGATGGTGTACGGCAATGCAAGCTTTACCATAGACATGAATGAAAGCCTTATCACAGGAGCAAGAGATGATGTAAGTAAAAATAGAAACGCAGCCTGACCATTTGGAGTTGCTACTGATGGAATATTTGTACCCATGTTTACAACGGCTGCAAGCTTTGTATACCATTCGTAGGAAAAAGCACCTGCTTCAAAAGCTGCCTGCAGTTCTTTTATATAAACCGTGGCTACAAAAACATTATCACTTATAGCAGACAAGATTCCGTTTGCAAGAAAGAGTGAAATTAACTGGTTGCGTCCTTCAATACTCAGAACAAGATCAATAACCGGAGAGAATAGATGCAAATCATGAATTACAGCTACAATAGCGAAAAATACAACTAAAAGTGAAGTAAAAGGCAGAGCCTCATGAAATGCGGCACCAAATTGATGCTCTTCGGTTATGCCGTTGAAGGCTGTCAATAAAATGATAACCAGGAGGCCTATTAATCCAACTTCAGCAAGGTGCAAAGCCAAAGCGATTATTAATAATACTCCAACAATAGCTTGTATGGCTAAACGAGCAATTGCTTGAGCATCCATTTTTTTTGCTTTTTCTTTATTTTCATTTTCAAGAACTGCTCTTACTTTGTCGGGAAGTTTGTATCCATAGCCCATGATTCCTGTCAATTCCAGGAATAAGCAAACGAAGAGTCCTACTATAAGTACCGGGATAGATATACGGGAACAGTATAAGAAGAAGTCAGCAAAACTCCATTTCATGATAGTACCTATAAGAAGGTTTTGCGGTTCACCTACTATCGTGGTGGCTCCGCCAAGGGCAGTACCTACTGCACCATGCATCATTAGATTCCTTAGAAAGCCTCTGAACTGATCCAAATCCTTTTTATGCTCTTCCGGTATTGAACTGTCATCTGTAACCCCTGCATATTCAACCAGGTCATCATCGAAATGGTCAGGTTCTCCAGTGGACGAGACCCTTCCAAGCTTTGAAGAATATTTATGGAATATGTTATAAAAGCTATAAGCTACTGCAATGATGACAGCTGTAACAGTCAACGCATCTAAAAAAGCCGATAAAAACGCTCCTAATATACAAAAGATAAGTGATAAGAATACCTTTGATTTTACAGAAACAAGTATTTTAGAAAATATCACTAAAAGGCCGTCTTTCATAAAATGAATCCCTGCTACCATGAACATAAGCAGCAAGATTATGGGAAGGTTTTGTGAAACTTCTTTATAGACAGTGTCGGCAGATGTCATACCTATGATAACAGCCTCAATGGCCAATAAGCCGCTGGCAGGCAAAGGATAACATTTTAGTGCAAGTGCAAGTGTAAATATAAATTCTGCAACCAGGACCCAGCCTGATAAAAACGGGTTAATAAAAAAATAGATAATTGGGTTAATTAGCAAAAAGGCTATTATGGTATACTTATACCATTGAGGGGACTTGCCCAAGAAATTTTTTAAAATGACCTTACCAAATGAATTCAAATTTGAAAGCCTCCTTCTTAATAAAATAATAAGTCAATATAACAAAATCACGAAGAGATTTTGCAACCCTGATCGTTGTCGTGAGAAATTATGGTGTATACACCATAATTTCTCACGACATAAAAAGGGTAAGAATCTCGTTAAACGAGCTTCCCACCCCAGAAGCCAAATGTCTTGAAAGTAAACTTATTGTTTACCCAACCGAAATATTTATACTCTTTTTTGGGATAATAATATCATAATTTCATTTTTACTTCAATACAATTTTCATACATTTAAAATAGCAGACTTTCCTAAGTGAAAGCCTGCTATTTTCTATATGTCTATACGCCTTACAATTCCATTCTTACTCTAATCAAAAATAAATAATCTAAATAAATAATCTAAATAAATAATCTAAACAAAATAATGCAAACAAATAATCTTAGAACAATCTATTAAATAAAAAATAAAAAAATTTAAATTGTCAGGAATTTATATATTGTTGTGTGTTTGTACTCCTGACCGGCACTAAATACAGGTGACGGAAAGTGCTTGTGTTTTAATGAGTTGGGGAAATATTGTGTTTCGAGGCATAGACCACCTCGTTTTTTGTATTGAATATTACCCTTCCCTGCACCTACGTCAACAAGATTGTTTCCTGAATAAAACTGTATCCCAGGCTTTGTAGTATGAACCTCCATAAATCTTCCGCTCTCAGGATCATATACTTCAGCTGCAAGCTTAAGCTTTTCTTCAGAAATATCTAAAATATAATTATGATCATAACCTTCGCCGTACTTAATTTGGATGTCATCACTGGATATTCCTGAACTAATTGGCTTCATTGTTGTAAAATTCAATGGAGTGCCTTTTACTTCTCTAATTTCTCCTGTAGGCAGGCACTCTTCATTTATTGGTGTAAACTTATCGGCATAGATCTTCAGATGGTGTTTTGTGATATCCCCTGCCCCATGTCCTGAAAGATTAAAGTATGCATGGTTTGTAAGATTTATCACAGTGTCCCTGTCTGAAACAGCATGGTAGTCAATTTTAAGAGCATTGTCATAGGTAAGGGAATAAGTTACTGTAACCGTAAGGTTGCCAGGGTAATTCTCTTCCCCATCCTTGCTTAGATAAGTAAGCTGTAAACACTCTATATCATTCTTCTCAACTATTTTTGCATCCCAGATAACCTTATGAAATCCTTTTGTACCGCCATGCAAATGATTATCACCCTCATTTTTCTCAACATGGTACTCTACACCCGAAATCTCAAAGCATGAATCTTCAATCCTGTTTGCGTGCCTTCCAATTATTGCACCAAAAAATGGTTTGTTCTCATAATAATCCTGAAGCCTTTCATAACCCAGAGCAACATCCTCATAATTTCCATATTTGTCTGGAACAAAAATGGAAATTACGATACCCCCAAAGTTGGTAATTTTGACTTTCATGCCATTGCTGTTAGTCAGCGTATATATATATATTTCATGTTGGTCATGATCGTCACAAAATTTCTCTCTAATAATATTCATAAAAACTGTCCTTCAAATAAATTAATCTTCCAGGATGTACTTGTTTAACATGCTTTCGAGTACTTCCTGCCTGCCTGATACATTCTTAACTTCACCAAGATCCAGCACATATTTTTCAAGCTCCTTAAAGCCAACTTTGCCGTTTACGATATCACTTCCGATACCGCTCTTGAAGCTTGCATAACGGTCTTCAACAACCTTTTCAAACTTACCATCCGAAACCATTTTGTGTGCAATTTTGAGACCCTTAGCAAATGCATCCATACCAGCTATATGTGCATAGAACAAGTCGATTGGCTCAAATGAACCTCTTCTAACCTTGGAGTCGAAGTTCAAACCACCGGTTGTAAAGCCGCCTGCTTTTAGCACTTCATACATACAAAGAGTTGTATCGTAAATATTTGTAGGGAATTGGTCTGTATCCCATCCTAAGAGAAGGTCACCCTGGTTTGCATCTATGCTTCCGAATACACCATTTACTCTTGCAGTATGGACTTCATGCTGGAAGGTATGAGCAGCGAGTGTAGCATGGTTTGCTTCTATGTTCATCTTGAAGTCGTTTTCGAGGCCGTGAGCTCTCAAGAAACCGACAACTGTAGCTGTATCGAAGTCATACTGATGCTTTGTAGGTTCCTTCGGCTTTGGCTCGATGAGGAACTGTCCCTTAAAGCCAATTTCCTTAGCATAGTCAACAGCCATTCTTAAGAATCTTCCCATATTGTCAAGCTCAAGCTTCATGTCGGTGTTAAGTAAAGTTTCATAACCTTCCCTGCCGCCCCAGAAAACATAGTTCTGACCGCCAAGCTCTAAAGTTATTTCCATAGCTTTTTTAACCTGAGCAGCTGCGTATGCAAATACATCAGCGTTTGGTGATGTGGAAGCACCGTGAACGAACCTTGGGTTACTGAAAGCGTTTGTTGTACCCCATAGAAGTTTTACGCTGCTTGTTTTCATGTATTCCTTCATGAGGACAACAATTTCATCAAGTCTCTTATTTGTTTCTCTAAGAGTTGAAGCTTCAGGAGCAATATCTCTGTCATGGAAACAGTAGAATGGTACACCTAATTTTTCACAAAGCTCAAAGTTAGCAGCAACTTTAGCCTTTGCAAGCTCCATAGGGTCAGATATATTATCCCAAGGTCTTACTGCTGTTCCAGGTCCAAAGGGATCTGATCCTGTTCCCTGGAAAGTATGCCAGTAAGCAACTGCAAACCTTAAGTGATCCTTCATTGTTTTGCCGCCTATAACTTCATCAGGGTTATAGTACTTAAATGCCAATGGATTGTCGGATCCTTTGCCTTCGTATTGGATCTTTGATACATTACTAAAAAATTCTGCCATATTTTTTCCTCCTTAAATATTTTATGAATTAAACACTTGTGTTTATTTCCCAAAGAAAACCTTAAGTGGTATTATAGCCGAACCAAGCACTGAAGCTCTTTCACCCAGCTTGGATTCGGTTATCTCAACATCCTTAGATGTTTGCTTTAAAGCCTTGCACATTACAATCTCTTTCATATGGTCAAGTACGATATCCGAATAATGGACAAAATCTTTGCCCAAAACAACTTTTTGAGGGCTTAGGATGTTGACAATGCTTGAAATTGCCAGTCCAAGGTATCTTGCCGATTCAAGAAGGATATTCCTGGATACTTCATCTCCCTCTCTAGCACAGTCGATAATGGATTTGGGACTTAAATCTTCAACATCCGATATATCGTTAAGCTTTGAAGCAATACCTGATTTAACCAATCTTTTTGCCTGGTCAACCATATGCGTTGTAGATGCAATTGTTTCAAGGCATCCATAATTTCCACATCTGCACTTTGAACCATTGGAATCAACAACCATGTGGCCAACCTCTCCGGTTATTCCGCTTGTGCCGCGGTAGGGTTTACCGTCAATAAATATACCAGAACCTATACCGGATTTAATATTTACACAAACGAAATTACTTATTCCCTGACAGGTACCAATCCAGTTTTCGCTTATTGCAGATGCCATTGCTTCGTTTTCAACATAGACTTTTATATCTGAGAAATCCTCGAACTGGTCCTTAACATCTATGTCTTCCCACCCCATGTTGGGTGCAAAAATGATTTTTAAGTCCCTGCTATCCACCATGCCGGGCACCGACATACCAATTCCCAAAAGCCTTTCTGTGGTTATGCCATAATCTTTCAAAATCTTTTTGATTTCACCGCGAATAACCTTCATCACATTCTTGAAAACTAGGGATTTTGGCATTCCCAGTGTTCTTTCTTCAATAATCCAACTGGTGATATCCATTAAAACAAAATTTATGTAATTTACATCCATGTCTATTCCAATGGTGTAAAAGGATTTTGGCTTAAGTTCGATTAAAACAGGCCTCCTGCCACCCTTTGATTCTCCTATGCCGCTTTCGGAAATATAACCCATTTCCAGTAGCTCCGATACGATGCTGCCTATTGCTGTGGGTGACAACCCAGTGAGTTTGGACAATTCAGCCCTGGAAATTGCTTTGTGAACCCTTATCATGTCCAGGATTGCTGTCTGATTAAACTCCTTGAGAAATCTGTTATTGCCTACTATCTTCCCTGTCATTATCTACTCCTTTTCGGATCTGAATTAAAAGTGATAAACCTATTTATTAGCACTTTTAATGTACAAACACATGCATCACAGTATGGATGAAAGATCTGCAAAATCCTTTTTCAATGAGATATACAGGCGTTTGTATATATCGTAAAATTTATTGTACCTGCTGTTAAGTCCCATATCAGCTTGCTGTCTTGTCTTGACACTTATTACTTTGTCACATGCTTCTGTAACGCTGTTGTAAATGCCTGCACCAACCCCTGCAAGAAGAGCAACACCAAGTGCCGGTCCTTCACTTGAATTTATGGTAGTAATTTCTGTGCCGAATACATCCGACTGCATCTGTCTCCATAGTGGGCTCTTTCCACCGCCTCCTGACGCTCTTACCTCTGAAACATTTACTCCCATTTCCCTTATGATTTCAAGACAGTCCTTCAGGCTGTATACAACGCCTTCCATTACCGCTCTTACCATATCCGGTTTTTCATGCTTTGCTGACAGACCGAAGAATACGCCTTTTGCATTAGGGTCAAGGTGTGGCGTTCTTTCACCCATGAGGTATGGCAGATAAATAAGACCGCTGCAGCCTGCAGCAACTTTTTCAGCTTCCTTGTCCATGAGCATGTATGGATCAATTCCCATTAGCTCTGCAGTTCTCTTTTCTTCTATGCAAAAGTTATCACGGAACCACTTTAAAGAAAGCCCTGCACCCTGAGTAACACCCATTATATGCCATGTGTTGGGCACTGCATGACAGAATGTATGAACCCTGCCCTTTGGATCTATGCTTACATTTTGTGAGAATGCGAATACGACACCGGACGTTCCTATAGTTGAAGAAACTACTCCCGGTTTTACAATACCATTTCCAACAGCTCCGGCAGCCTGGTCACCGGCTCCGCCTACTACTATGGTTCCTTCTTTTAGTCCTGTAAGGGATGAAGCTTCTTTATTTACTGTTCCTGTAACTTCTTGGGACTCATAAAGCTTTCCTAACATTCCTTTATCTATCTCAAGCTTTGTGAGCACTTCATCGCTCCACTTGCGGCCTGGTATGTCCATAAGCTGCATACCGCTGGCATCGGAAACCTCTGTTGCAAATTCACCTGTCAATTTAAATCTTATATAGTCTTTGGGAAGAAGTATTTTACTTACTTTTTCATAAACCTGGGGCTCATTATTCCTGACCCAGAGGATTTTTGATGCTGTAAATCCTGTTAGAGCCGGGTTTGCAGTTATTTCAATGAGTCTTTCCTTGCCTATTAGCGAAGTGATTTGATCGCACTCAGCGGAACTTCTCTGATCACACCATATGATTGATCTCCTTAATACATTATAGTTCTTGTCCAGAAGAACTGCACCATGCATCTGGCCTGAAAGACCTACACCCTTGATGTCAGCCGCATCGATACCGCCTTTTTGAATAACCTGCCTGATAGTCATGCAAGTAGCCTTCCACCAATCTTCAGGGTCCTGCTCTGCCCAACCGATATTAGGCTGGTATAATGGATATTCTTCAACACTGCTTGCTATTGTATTACCTGCTTCATCAAATAACACCGTCTTTGTACCCGATGTCCCGATATCAATTCCCAATAAAAATGACAAGCATAATCCCTCCCCATATTGTTTTGTTGACTTTGTAATATCATATTAATAACTATAATTAATTATACCATTGCCAAGAAAATAAATCCACTGTTTTTGCAAAACTTTATAATATGGTATTAATAACAATTTATATATCATATTGTTTCTAATTTACAAAGAAACGCTTATATTGTGCTGGCAGCTTTAGCATTTTTTACTTTCCTAGTCCTCTTGTGCCTGACAAACGATATAATAAGCAATATACATGGTATTGCAATTTGAAATGGAATAGAATAATATGGCCAAATATCTATAGCCCACTGCAGCATCTCCATAATACTTCCATATACCCAAATAGATAATGAAACAGCCAATGCAGTAAGAGGAAGCACAAACGGCTTATAATCATCAAGGTTTAAGAGTTGTACTATACCCGCAGATGCTGCATAGATACAAATCCCTGTTTTAATAATTCCTGCCACTGTAAGGTTAACATCAAGAAGCGGATCTACATCCAGATTGGGAATAAGTCTGAATACTATATGTGACGGAAATATGTCCCTTGAGGCCATATCGCTGCCTAAAACTAAAATATTTCTCAATATAACCTGAATAAGAACCAAACCCACAAACAGCGAAGAAAATATTGATGTTTTCATAATTTTCTCTTGTTTAACGGCATGGGGAAAAACCATTAGAAATGCAATTGTCTCCCCGAATGGGAAAGTTGCCGTTCTGAATGCGGTTTTTAATACCGGTTTTATACCTCGTGTCATAAAGGGTTTCAGGTTTTCAAAATCATATGCAGTGATCAGGGAAAAAAACACAAAAGCAAGAATTGCGGTCAATATTAGAAGAAATATTTCGCTGATCCTACCCATAACTTCTATACCTGCCCTTACTGAAAAGGCAATAATGAGAGAAAAACCTATAATTATAAACAGAATGGGTGTTTCAGGATAACCTGTTACAACAGAATATTCGCCAAAATTCCTTAATACCAAAGATGCCAGATGAATAAAATACCAGATATATAATATTGCGAACACTTTGCCCAGTACCTTGCCAAAATTATTTTCCAAAATTTCTATTAGAGTACATGAGGGGTTCAACCTGGATATTAATGCATACATTGCTATTAAAATTGTACCAATGATACAGCCAATAAGAAATGCCAGCCAAGTTTCTTGCTTTGCTTCTACTGCAGGATTTATAATCAGTGAACTTCCTATCATAAAGCCGCACAGAAGAGTAAATAATTGATAATTTGATATCCTCGTATTTTTATACATTATGTTTCACCTATTATTCCTTTAATGATTGATTCTATGACTTTTGCAGGACTTGCAGGGGCTTTATCTATTACTTGCAGGAGGCTTATAGTAAAACCAATTACAAGAATAAAAGCATAAAGCCCGATATATTTTACTCTATGCTTTGATTTCTTAACAATACTTGGTATATCGACTAGAGTTATTGTGATAAATGCTGCAATTATACCTAATATGACCATACATACCCATCCTTTATTTTGGTTCGGCAGGCTGTCTTATAAGACCCGACCTTCTTATTTTGAATTTCACTTCTATTTTAACTGGTGTTTGGCTGTAAATATTGCTCCAATTATGGATTGACTTCATCCAATCAGAGTAATAGTTTCTATAAATTTCATCTATAAAACCAAAAATATCACTTTTATATTCTTTTTGTGTAGTTTTAACAGCATTGCCGATTTCGTCTTCCATTTCTCTTTGCACTGCATCTTCCAAAGCTTTGACCATATCAGGTTTGGTTAAGTCTGCTTTTTCCTGTTGCTCACCAATATTGCCTTCTGCTGAAACTTCAATGCTTAAAACAGGCTTTCCATTCACAATTTTTGAAATGACTTTTCCATTAGTACGGGTAACCTCTATTGAAATAGTATTTTTAGAATGCAGCGGACTTGGTATATTAATAATAGTGCTTTCTATTTTATCATCTGCAAATATATAACCTCTTGTCTGTAAAGGATCAAGAAAGCCTGCCAATTTATCCTTTTTGATAACAGCGGAGCCTTCTGTTAATAGGTCTTCCTGAAATACTTTCCCTGCCTTAGTGCTACTATATATTATTGGCAGTACAAAGCTATATTCTTCCTTATTAAGAACTTTTAGTACATCAACCAGAGTTACCTTTATAGTTTTACCAAAATATCGACTGGCCTCCAAAGCCTCTATCTCGTGTGTTGCCGGAAGCTTAGACATGCGGCTTTCACTTTCCAAAACAGTTTTGGCCTCTATTCCTTTTGCTATTATTAAATCCGCACGCCTTCTTGTTTCAGTATCTCTTTCAAACAAATCAAATATCTTACTTATCCCATCTCTTGCAAATTCCTCTGAAATCACCATCAACTGTACTTGTCCAAAATATGCTCTTTTGTTTATCTTTGCTGTTAAATTTCTGGCACACTCAAAAACAGTTTCTCCCGTGATGCTAACATTAATAAAAGCATTTTTTTCATTTTCTCTACCTTGCCCGGAAGTTTTTATAGCTTCAGGCTTTACAAACTGAACAGTAATTTGAATTTTCCCATTTTCACCCTTATCAAATGCAATCCCTGTCATGATGGACAAATCTGTCAAGTCCCGATTACCCCAACACCCTGGCAGTATTAATATAATACTTAGTATAAAAAGCAATTTGTTGAAGCGTCTCATAAATTCTACCTGCCTTCCTTTTTATGCCTGTTTCTGAATTTTGCATTTCCCCCATGTTCCCAGGTTAATTCCTTTGGCCTTGTAAACATAGCCCATAGCGGAACACGGACAAAAGTGTCCTTCAAATCGGAAATGCTTAACGGTGTAAAAGGAGATAAAAAATTTACTCCAAAAGACTTTAACTGACACATATGAATAAAAAATGCGACGGACACCAGTAAGATACCAAGAATTCCTATAATGTTGGCAGCCAACATTAACACTATTCGCATGAACAAAAAAGTGCCTGATAACGAAGATACTATAAAGCTTGATATGGCAGTTACAGCTATTACTATGATCATAGGTGTACTAACAAGCCCTGCTTTTACAGCAGCATCTCCTATAACCAATGCTCCTACTATACTTATTGCTTGTCCGATTGCCCTCGGCATCCTAATTCCTGCTTCACGGAGAAGCTCAAATGTGATTACCATTACTAGTGCTTCTGTTAGTGCGGAAAATGGAATTCCCTCCCGGGCAGCTGTCATAGTTAATAAAAGCTTATAGGGTATAATATCCTGGTGAAATGTAACCAGTGCTACATAAAAAGCCGGTAAAAAGACGGTAATTACAAGTGCTATAATTCTAACAAATCTACTCATTGTTGCATAAATAGATCTGGTATAATAATCCTCACTGGATTGTATGGCCTCAACAAAAAGGTATGGGACAGTAAGGACAAAAGGAGTCCCATCACATAAGATAGCTACACGGCCCTCTAATAACTTTCCGGCCACAACATCAGGTTTCTCACTGTTTCCGACCGTAGGGAATAACCCTAATTTGGAGTCTTGGATAAATTCTTCAATATATCCTGATTCCAGTATGGCATCAGTTTTAATACTTCCAATCCTTTCTTTGACTGTTTTAATTGTATCATCGCTTGCTATTCCCTTGATATAACATATGCAGATTTCTGTATTCGTCTGCTCTCCGACCGTCATTGTCTCAAATTTCAAATTTGAGTTTTTAATCTTTCGCCTTAATAAAATAGTATTAGTACGAAGAGTTTCAGTAAATCCTTCTCTCGGCCCCCGAATTACAACATTAGTGGTTGGCTCCCCGACACTTCTTTTATCCCACAATCGAAGCGATGCTTTTAAAGCTGAATCACAGTTATCTATGAAAATCATGGTATCTCCGGAAAGTAAGGAGGCAACGCTCTCGTCAAAGCTGTTTACTTCCTTAATATAACTGGTGCTGATGAGTTTTTCTTTTAATAGGTTCAACGTTGATTTGTCCTTTAAGCTATGGACCGGATTAATTGAATTACATTCAATCATTATGGGTTTTATTATATCTGAATTAATCAACTGATTATTTACCATACCGTCTATATATGCAATAAGGATATGAGTTGAGCTATCCTTCCCAAGTAGGAGTTCCCTGAGTATGAAATCACTGCTCTCTGAAAAACGATCTTCAAGCATAGCTCTGACTTTATTTATTGATTTGGGTATTTTACTAACTTTATTGCTATTTTGTTTTTCATTGTTCGAATTATCATTAATAGCATTTAGCTTTGTGTAAGTAAAAATTCTTTTCAAGCGTCTGAACATTTTTCCTCCATAAATTTACTATATTATCAATTTAGGCTGACTTCTGTAAAAAAGCGATGCTTATATTGAAGTATTAGCAAAAAATTAATCTCTTAAACTTAAAAAATGATATATATAGGAAGTATTGATATAATCAAAGTTCCGAAACAAATACAAGTTGTATATTATTACTTTCCAATACAGGTATAATCTCGGAAATTGCTTCTGCTGTGATCTGCCCACCTTCTGTTCCAACATGCCCGATTGCAATTGCTTTGCCATTTTTTAAAGCTATATCTCCAGCCTTCCGCAGTTGCTCAATTATATAAGATTTTGGTTTTTTACCATCTAAAAAAACATCTCTATCATGACAAATAATACCTATTTTATCGGCTAGTTTTTTTGCAATTGGATGATCTTCCGATCGACTGTCTACAAAAAACATATTTTTCTCTTTGATAATATCCAATATACTTGATACTACATGTTTTTCATTTCCTGCTTTAGAGCCCATATGAATATTAGCTCCCACCGCATACGGTACATCCTCAAGAGCATCTAATGTAACCTGCTTTATTTCATTAACTTGCATATTTGCTAATATTGGTTTAGGCCCAACCCATTTTAAAGGAGCACTGTTTGCTTCTAGCGGAAGGTGAACAATAACTTCATATCCTTTTGTATGTGCATTTAAAGCATCTGTTTTCGTATATGTAAGAAAAGGCATTACAGCAAATGTTAGATGTTTGTTTATTGACATCATCTCATCAACACCTTTACGATTTTGCCCGAAATCATCAATTATAATTGCTAATTTAGCTTTTTGAATTAGTGAATTGGAGTTACCATGACCAATAGAATTAACAGATCTAGAAAGTTCTTGCTTTCGAGAATTATTTGCCATAAAATTGCAGATAAATGCAATACCGAAAACTGTAATAATTGCAAGTATAAGAAATATTGAAAAAGCTCTTTTTGTAACGATTATTAATATGCTGAATTTGTTCATTGTATATAATCTCACTTTCTATAAATTATTTTTTATTCAAGCTTTATAAACTTATGGGCTAAATACCCTTTCATCTATTTTTAAGCAAGTACAGGGTATCAATTTTTTATGGATCATGAATTGTTTTCTTTTTATCGTCTATAACCATGCTATTTAAAGCTTCCTGTACAGTTTTAATCTTACGGGAGGTGTCTAAATTTATATACTTTTCCAGTAAATTGTTGATTGAAGCTCCTCCATCAATTCCACCATGTCCGGGATCTATAACGATAACTCTGTTATGGGGGGGCATTGAATGAATCTGTTTTAATATTAGAAAGTTTAAAATAGCTAATAGACAGTATAAATATCGTTGAAAACATAATCAAAGCTGATTTGAGAAAAACTTTTTTACTAAAAGTTTTTATTTTAATTTTCACATTTGATTCCTTGACTTTTATAACTATATATATTTTATTCTTTGAAATTTAAAATATGATGATACTAAGTATAGCGAGAGCATTCCATTTAAAATATTTATTTTTAAACCGGAATAATAAGTTAGTGCATTATTGAATATATATTTGATAGTAATCCGATGGGAGTGAACAAAAAATGCAATATGATGATTTGAAGCAATCCAACAATTACGGCAAGATTGCAGGGAGGTATTTGTGAATGAGTTTTAAATATAAATTGAAGAGAATATTATTATTAGGTATTTCTTTAGTAATGATAGCAATGGTATTAGGAGGATGTTCAAAATTTTCAGATACAGGAGCATATTCCGAGTTCAAGGGAAACATTAGTTTTGATAATGAGATAACCGGAAGGCTCTCTGAGGATTTTGGCTATGAAATTAAGGATTTACAAAGTAATTTGTCAGTAAAAGAAGATATTAAGCCGCTTAATAACAAAACCCTTGGGTGGGGAATTTTGAGAAGCCCTGATAATAAACCGCCAAAGGCAGACCCTGGAGCACCTGAGCTGCTTTCTAAATATGGAGGTTTCTACCTGGGAGATACGAGCAAAAAGGAAGTATACCTGACATTTGACGAGGGTTATGAAAATGGCTATACTCCAAAAATTCTTGATGTTTTAAGAGATAATAATGTAAAAGCTGTATTTTTTATTACCGGGCCTTATTTAAAAGGTCATCAGGACCTTGTTACGAGGATGGTGGAAGAAGGTCACGAAGTGGGAAATCATACTATAAATCATCCTAGTTTGCCGGAAGTTGATGACAAAAGGATTGAGGAGGAAATATTAGGACTTGATAAGATTTTCAATGAAATATTTGGGAAGCATATGACTTATTTAAGACCTCCAAAGGGTGAATTCAGCGAAAGAACTCTTTCAATAAGTCAAAGACTTGGTTATACAAACCTTTTTTGGAGCTTTGCTTATGAGGATTGGCACAGGGATAGGGTAAGAGGCCCTGATTATGCAAAAAATATAGTAATGAGAAATATTCATAATGGTGCAATAATATTATTGCATGCTGTGTCAAAGGATAATGCAGAAGCACTTGACAGTATTATAAAAAGTGCTAGAGAGAATGGTTATGAATTTGGAAATATAAATAATTTATGTAAAAAGGCACCTTAGCTGTCACAATCAATACAATGACCATTTCTTTCAATATTATATAAAACTTAATAGGCAAACTAATACAATAATTCCCGGATGTATGATCAGATTTTGCCCACTTCCAGGAGGCAAAATTATATCTAACTTATCCAGGAATATTTTTTTACCCTTCTCACTCTTAACAATAGCCTTGAATGAAGTATTTAGGTCCGGATTACAAGGGGTAGTGTTTATTGGCTTATATAAGGCGGTCTGCCAAGTTGAAGCTTTACTTTCGACGAAATTTGACTTATAATTTTCATATGGACTAGCAGAAGTTTTTTGGAGGTCATCATAATGTATAAAAAAGTAATAATGGGTAATGAAGCCATTGCCCTTGGTGCAATAAAAGCAGGTGTCAATTTTGTTTCAGGGTATCCTGGAACCCCTTCCACCGAAGTCCTTGAGAGTATTGCAGAAAACAATCCAGGAGAAATTTATGTAGAATGGTCGGTAAATGAAAAGGTTGCATTGGAGGTGGCTGCCGGAGCTGCTTATGCAGGTGCAAGATCACTTGTTACCATGAAGCAGGTTGGTTTGAATGTAGCTTCAGATCCTCTGATGAGCCTTTCATATATTGGAATAAAAGGAGGCATGGTTGTCCTTGTAGCGGATGACCCAGGTCCTTTTTCTTCCCAGACAGAGCAGGACACAAGGCACTTTGCCCGTTTTTCCAACTTGCCGGTTTTTGATCCCTCATCCCCTGAAGAGGCGTTCGAGATGATACAATCGGCCTTTGAGCATTCTGAACAGGTAGGACTTCCTGTGTTTTTCAGGCCTACCACCAGGATATGCCATTCCTGTAGCACTCTTGAGATTCCTGAACTGTCCGAAAGACACAAGCCGGAGGGATTTGTAAAAGATCCACGATGGGTAATATTCCCCAGTCTTTCTTATAGAAAACATGTCCAACTTGAAGAATTGCAAACTAAGATAAGTGATATTTTTTCAGATTTCCCTTATAACAAATTAACAGGAAGCGGAAATAAGGGTATTGCTGCTTCTGGTATTGCCTACGCATATGTTAAGGATGTTCTTACATCATTAGATAAGGATATAAAGCTTATGAAGATAGGCACTCCCTATCCGTTTCCTAAGAAGCTAGGGATAGAATTCATTGACGGACTTGATGAGATACTGATCTTTGAAGAGCTGGATCCAGTTATAGAAGAAAGTTTTCTTGAGCTAAAGGCGTTAAACGAATATAAAATTGGGGTACTGGGTAAAAAGACAGGACATCTCCCCTATGCCGGTGAATACAGCTACGAGCTTGTCAAGGGTGCTGTGTCAAAGTTTCTGGGAATTGATACTGAGGTTAAAAAACCCCTTCCTACTCCTGAGCTTCCTGTAAGACCACCTGTTTTATGTGCAGGGTGTCCTCACAGAGCTTCCTTCTATGCTGTCAAAACCGCTTTGAAAAATCAAAAGGCTGTTTTTTCAGGTGATATAGGTTGCTATACCCTTGGAAATGCAAAGCCTCTTGATATGGTTGATACATGCCTTTGCATGGGAGCCGGTATTACAATTGCTCAAGGCTTGCAAAGAATTGAACCGGATGTAAAGCATATTGCTTTTATTGGAGACTCCACATTCTTTCACACAGGAATTCCTGGAATAATAAATGCAGTTTACAACAACACCGATATTACCGTAGTAATTTTAGATAACAGTACCACTGCCATGACAGGTAATCAGCCCCACCCAGGAACAGGTAAAACCATGATGAAAAATATTTCGGAAAAGATTGATATTTACAGTATGGTTAAGGCTTGCGGAGTAAAGCAGATTTCAAAAGCCAACCCTTTAAATCAAAAAGAGGCTGTTGATGCAGTTAAGGAAAATATTTCCTATAACGGTCCTTCTGTAGTGATTTTTGAAGCCCCATGTATTGCATTGCAAAAGCAGACCAACATACAGGCTGTGAATGAGTCATGCAATTTATGTAAAAAGTGCATCCGTGAGATAGGCTGTCCCGGAATGAGTATCATAGAAGGCAAGGTCGTAATAGAACAGTCCTTATGCTATGGATGTACACTTTGCTCCCAGATATGTTCCGCAGATGCTATAGGAGGTGCTGAAAAATGAAATTTGATATATTAATTGCCGGAGTCGGAGGTCAGGGAACGGTCCTTGCATCAAGGCTCCTTGCAGCTTCAGCCATAAAGGCAGGTTATTTTGCTCGAACCTCTGAGACAATCGGTATGGCTCAAAGAGGAGGCTGTGTTGTCAGCCATGTAAGGATTGGAGATGAAAACTTAAGCCCTGTAATTCCCTTTGGTGAAGCAGATTTGTTAATAGGCTTTGAGCCGGCAGAAGCGGCCAGAAGTATTGCAAGGCTAAGTCCTGAAGGCAAATGTGTTGTTAATACACGAATAATCAAACCTGTTACAGCTTCATTAAATACCGTTTCTTACGAGGTTGAACCAATTTTGGAGTTCATTAATAAAAATTCATCTCATAGGATATTGGTTGACGGATATGATTTAGCCCAAAAATCAGGCTCTGTTAAAGCGTTGAATACGGTACTTCTTGGGGTAGCTGCAGCTGCAGGCTTCCTTCCATTTTCCAAGGAGGATCTTTTAAATACAATAGGTGAAAATGTTTCTCCAAAGTATGTAGAGCTCAATGAAAAGGCCTTCAATATTGGAGCGTCATTTGTATAAATATACAAGTATATTATTGAAATAATAGAATAGGAGAGTCAGATAAGATGAGAAGAGAACAGTTTGAGTCGTTTAAAGAGCTCTTGGAAAGGCTTTCGGAAAACAGTCCTTTCTATAAAAACAAGTTTAAAACAACCGAAGTAAGTATAGATGACATAAAGTCACCGGAAGATATCAGCGAGTTGCCTTTTACTACCAAAGATGAGTTAAGAGATGCTTATCCATTAGGGCTTCAAGCTGTCCCAGATGAGGAAGTTGTCAGAATCCATTCTTCCTCGGGTACCACGGGTAAGCCTGTCATAATACCATATACAAGAAAAGATATTGAAGATTGGTCAGTAATGATGGCAAGATGCTTTCAGCTTGCGGGGATTACTCCTTTGGACAGGGTGCAAATAACTCCAGGCTACGGACTTTGGACTGCGGGAATAGGTTTTCAGGCAGGAGTTGAGAAAGTAGGTGCCATGGCTGTTCCAATGGGCCCTGGGAACACTGAAAAGCAACTTCAAATGATGATGGATTTAAAATCAACAGTTTTTGTTGCTACATCCTCCTACGCACTTGTGTTGGCAGAAGAAGTTGAAAAAAGAGGAATACGCCCCCAAATTCACCTGAAAAAAGGTGTTATAGGTTCCGAACGCTGGGGGGAAAAAATGCGAAGCAGGATAAAAAATGAGCTTGATATAGACATTTATGACATTTACGGTCTTACAGAGATCTATGGACCCGGAATTTCATTAGACTGTGATTGTCACACAGGACTTCACTATTGGGATGATTTTCTCTATTTTGAGATAATTGATCCTGTTACATGCAAGCCCCTTAAAGAAGGAGAATACGGTGAGCTTGTCATAACCACTTTGAAAAAAGAGGGGGCTCCCCTTTTAAGATACAGAACCCGTGATCTTACCAGACTTATACCCGGAGAGTGTCCCTGCGGTTCCCCCTATCCAAGGCATGATGTGATCATTGGAAGGACAGATGATATGGTTAAGGTTAAGGGGGTAAACATCTATCCCGGCCAAATAGATGAACTCCTTAGGGATATTGAGGGAGCGAGCAGTGAATACCAAGTGATGATAAGACACATAAACGGCAAGGATGAAATGACCCTGAGGGTTGAAAAAGAGAAAGATTCTCAAAATAACAACTTAAGGGATATAATTATCGATCGTTTTAAGAAAAAAGTAGGAATACATATAGAAGCCGAAGTTTTAGATATTGGTGAACTGCCAAGAAGTGAAAAGAAGAGTGCAAGGATTTTGGATTGCAGATACCAGTAAACAGTTATCAATAGCCATTTGGCTTTATTGGTCGCAGGATTGACTTTAAGCTAATTACATGTTAATATAATGTTAGATGAGTTGAGAAGAGAATAGATTTTTTAGACGAGACGAGATGAGCCTGAAAAGTGTAATTGACTAGCAATTGACATAGCCAGGTTAATCCAGGGCTATGTTTTATTTATGTTAAGGACACAAAATCCCAAAGTAATTTGCAAAAGTTGTTCTCTATACTCAACCTTCAATATATTTTCTGGAGGTTGTTTTTTTATGGAAACTGCTATTAAAAGACAGGTTGTCAAAAAAGGTTTAAGTGCGACAGACGTTGTCCTTGTTGCCGTATTACTTGCTGCAGGTGCAGTATTAAGGCTTTTTACACCGCCTATTTTCGGTATCACACCCAATTTTATAATCGGAATGTACTGTATGGCAATATTCCTCATCAGACCCAAATTTATTGAAGTTATATTTATAGGCCTTGTGGCTGCTGCGGTATGCCACTTTACAACCAAATCAATGATTCCCTATATCAACTTTATCAGTGAGCCTGTGGCAGCATTGGTGGTATTTACTATGATGAAGCTTCCGTTTAAAGCTATGGTCAATAAAGTTTCCTTCAAGCCTGCGATTATTGCCTTCTTTGGTACATTGACCAGCGGTTTGGTTTATGTTTCGATTTTGAAATTCCTCATACTGTTTGTAGAGACGCCAAAGAATCCTGCCTTGATGGGATTACTTACCGTTGTAATTGTTACGGCAATTGCAAACACAGTCATAGCACAGCTTATCTATTATCCTGTTAAAATCGCTACCGGAAAGAAGGATTTGGAATGATCAATATAAAAGGTTTGTCCTTTCTCTATAACGATACCAAGGAACCAGCTCTTAACAACATTAATATAGACATTTCTGAAGGTGAGTTTGTGGGTATTGCCGGTCCTACCGGTGCCGGTAAGTCAACCCTTACATTATGCTTGAACGGAGTTATCCCCCACTTCCTCCATGGCGACTTTTACGGTGAAGTTAAAGTGGACGGCAAGGATACAGTTGAAAAAGATTGTGCCCAGATTGCTTATTCGGTGGGAAGTGTTTTCCAGGACCCGGAAGCTCAGATAGTATCAACCTGTGTTGAAGATGAAATAGCTTTTGGACTTGAGAACCTCAACATTCCCAGAATAGAAATTGCTTCAAGGATAAAAGAAAGCCTGGAAATGACAGGTATATCGGATTTGCGGAATTATTCCACCTCACAGCTTTCTGGCGGTCAGAAACAAAGAGTTGCTATTGCTTCAGCCATCGCACTTCGCCCGAAGATACTTGTGCTTGATGAACCCACATCCGAATTGGATCCCAAGGGCAGCCTTGATATATTCAACACCTTAAAAAAGCTGAACATGGAATACAACATTACCATAGTTGTTGTTGAGCAAAAGATTCAGCTTCTTTCAGAATACTGCTCAAGGATTGTTATTATGGAAAAAGGAAATATCCTTTTAGACGGTCCTACAAGGTCTGTGCTTGCCGATCAGGAGACATTGCAGCGGATTGGGGTCAGTTCCCCACCTGTTACAAGACTTGCATACATGCTGAAGAAAGCAGGATTATACCAGGGCGATTTTCCTATAAATGTGGAGGAAGCACATCTGATGGTGAGCAAGGTTTTATCAATGTAAAAAGCATTGGTTTAAAAGGTTAATCGTTTTTCATCAATAAAAAGGCGGTAAATATATGATCAGAATAAATAATTTAAGTTATCAGTATAAAAACGGTAACAAAGTTCTTAAAAATTTGAATATCAATATAAAAAGCGGTGAGTTTACAGCACTAATAGGCCAAAACGGTGCCGGGAAAACAACCCTTTTAAAAAACCTGAATGGCCTTTTAAAGCCTACAGAAGGTAATATATCAATATGCGGGCTGGATACCTCCAAAACTAAAACCAGCGTTTTGGCTAAAAAAATCGGTTTCCTGTTTCAAAATCCTGATCATCAGATTTTCTGTTCCTCAGTTTATGATGAGATAGCTTTCGGCTTGAAAAATCTAGGCAAAACACTTGGCGAAATAGAAGGGCTGGTGTATAATGCTGCAAAAAAAGTAGGCATGGAGCTGTGCCTAAAACACGATCCATTCTCTTTAAGCAAGGGACAGCGTCAAAGGGTTGCACTTGCATCGGTGCTGGCTATGGAAACCGACATACTTGTCCTTGACGAGCCTACTACAGGCCAAGATTACAGTGAAGGGCTGGAAATTATGGAAATTGTAAAGGAGCTAAATAAAAAAGGTAAAACCATTGTTATGGTTACACATGATATGGAGCTGGTGGCTCAATATGCCAACAGAGTTATTGTGCTTATGAAAGGAACTGTTTTGGAGGACGGAGCTACCGAAGAGGTGCTCAGCAAGGAAGAAAGCCTGGCACTTTCAAACCTTAAGCCACCTCAGGCATATCTGCTGGCAAAGAAGTTTCAAAAGAAGGGATTCTTTAAGAATACCTATACCGTGGAAGAAATGTTTAACGAGATTATTTCATATATAAGGGGTGAACAAAATGCCTGCAATGATTGAATATATTCAAAAAGACTCTTTTATACACAGACTCCACCCTATTACAAAAATTTTATGGACATTTGCAGTGCTTATCACAAGCTTTCTTTTCAGTAGTCCCTTTCCAATACTGATTATTCTGCTTTCCAATATATTGGTAGCTGTTGCAAGCGGAATAATAAAGCAGGTATTGCCTGTAATAAAGGCTTTGTTTTTATTTTCACTTCTATTGATACTCTTTCAGATATTCTTTGTATCTGACGGTAAAACATTGCTTTATGCCATACCTTTTCTAAACATCGGAAGGATTACTGATGTAGGACTCAGCTTAAGCCTTGTAATGTCTTTCAGGATGGTAGCTACAGTGTCAACAATTCCCATACTTATGATGACAACTCCCATGACAGACCTAGTTGTGGTCCTTGTAGAAAAGCTCAAAATACCTTTCAAATATGCGTTTATGTTTATAACTGCATTAAGGTTTATACCAACGCTTATGGGAGAAATTGAGCAAATAATGCAGGCTCAGATGTCCAGGGGTTACAATTCCGACACTAAAAACCCTTTTAAAAAGATGATAATTGTAATTCCACTAGCAATACCTTTATTGGTTTCATCCATTAAAAAGACGGAAAAGATGGCAATATCCATGGAAGCAAGAGGATTTGCATCAGGTCCAAGGTCCTACTACAGGAAGATTGTAATGAGAAAAGCGGATTTTGCCGTACTTGTCACTTTTGCTGCTGCAATAGTTTTAATTGTAATGTTATAAGTTAATAGATTTGCAAAATAATATAAAGCTTGTTCTAAAACGCTGCATTTATATCTTTGACTCTCCTCCCTCCCCCAGGATGCTCCATACAATCCAAGTGATATGGCAGCTATTGTCAAAAGTCCTATCAATATTTGCTTCAAAATGAGTTGCTAAAAGAGAAGTCTCTTATAGTAGAAGAACAAAAGAAACAACTTCAAGAAGAGCTAGATGATCAAAAACTTCTGCAAAGTATAAGCGTTGAGTTCCTTTGTGAAGGCAACACTCAAGCACTCTACGAAAGGATTATTGATACTGCAATGCGAATCATGCACTCAGATTATGCCAGTATGCAAATGTTTTATACTAAATGTGGGGAAAGCGGTAAGCTTCGTCTATTAGCCTATCGTGATTTCAATCCTGAAGCTGCAAGGCTCTCTGGGAATGGGTCTACCCCTTTATTTCTTGCTGAAATCATTTGTGACAAAACCGACAAGCCTGCTGATTACCTTTACCTGGATGCTAATCCGGCGTTGGAAAAGGTCATTGGCTTAAAGAATGAACAGATTGTAGGGGAAACCATGCAAGAGACTTTATATATTCCAAACTCGTGGATAGATTCTTTTGCTAAGGTGGCTCTAACACGTGAATCTACAGCTTTTGAAGGCTTCTCTGATGGATTGGACAGGCATTTTGCAATTAGTACTTTTTCCCCAAAGCAAGGCCAGGTTGCTTGCCTTATTCAAGATATAACTGAACATAAACACCATTAACGGTCATAAATGCTGCACTACAATCCATTGAATCTATTTATGGACATGAAGTGACATGCAATGTAAAAAACATTTGCAAAGAATTCGGACAAATTCATTTAGACAGATCCGACTTGTAAATAATCTTCTAGATATATCAAGGTATAACGCTGGTCAGTTTAAATGTAATAAAAAAAATTTGGATATTGTGTTTCTCACAAGTGCTATTACAAAATCAGTTGATCTATACGCAAAACAAGAAGGTGTTAGTTTAAAGTTCTCTTCTGATTCAGAGTGTGAGGAAATAGCTTGATGAAGAAAAATATGAGAGAATAATGCTAAATCTGTTATGAAATGCAATTAAGTTTACACCAAAAGGAAAGTCAATATATATTAATATCTCTTGTAAATAAGGCTTCTATAATCATAAAAGACGAAGGTATAGGAATAATCAAAGAAAAAGAAAAGCTCATATTTGAACGCTTTGGGCCAGCTAGACAGTTCGTTATCAAGGCAGGCAGTTGCAATAGAATTTTCCGATATATATTTAAAATAATATATAGTTTTAATAATTTTTTGCTTTCCCTTATTAAAAAAAAATAATATGTCGAATAATTTAGTATTAACCAATACCAACCAATAATGAGGAGGAAAAATTATGAGGGAAAGTAAAAAAGCCATAGTACTTCTGACAATAATTATGTTAATTCTTCAGTCTTCCATTTTTGTATATACTGAGGAAAATACAGCTGAAACCAAGATAACCCAGGCTTTTTCAGATGTTGACAGCAGTAATTGGGCTTATGAAGCTATTTCATGGATGGTAGACCAAAAAATACTTGCAGGCTACAATGACGGTACTTTTAAACCTGCTAAAACAATTTCGAGGGCTGAATTTGCAAAGATTATGGTGTTAACACTCGATCTTCCATTAAAAAACGCTGCTGAGCCCACATTTGTAGACATATCAAAAGACAGCTGGGAGTACGAATATGTGGAAACTGCAAAATATTACCTTACCGGTTTCAGAACATCAAAAGGAGATTATTTTAAATCAAATAACGAAGCAGTCAGAGAAGATATGGCAGTTGCACTGGTTAAGGCACTTAAGCTAACAGGTGAAATTGTGGATGAAAAGGTTTTAAACGCATTCAATGACAGCAGCAGCATCTCCCCCGCTCTTAAAAAATATGTTGCGATTGCTTTAAAAAACGGAATAATGAAGGGTAATCCAGTAGAAAACAGTGATCAAAAAGCATTCAGACCGCTGAACCCGCTTACTAGAGCTGAAGCTGCAGTTCTTTTATATAATATAGTCAAAGAAAAGAAAATTACATATGATGACTCAGAACCCGATGATGAAAATAATAGCAAGCAGCAAGAACCTGAGATGAGCCAAATAGAAACTGTAACGGCACACAAGAAGCCAGTTGTAACAGGCAAGGTTGACGGAAGCAGGATAATGTTAAGCTGGACACCGGCTGATAGTAATGGATTTACCTATTATAAAGTTGTTGTTTCAAAAAGCAATCCATATCCTAGATACCCTCAGGACGGTTATATGTTTGTGATAAGTGACAGGAATAAAACTTCACAGTCAATAGATGTGTCAAACGGATACAACGGCGGTGATTTTGGCGGAAAGCTTGCGGCAGGGCAAAAATACTACTTTAGTGTAACCAGTATATATTCGGATGAAAAAGTGGCCGGAAATGCTGTATACCTTACTGTTCCCAAAAAGGAAACTGAAACCTATAAAGAGTATTCACACATTAAACCCATTGTGAAATCAAGTGTCGCTAATGGCAAGATTACTTTAAAGTGGCAGCCTACTTATGCCTCTGATTTTTCCTACTATAAGGTTGTAATTTCAAAAAGCAATTCTGCCCCTAAATATCCCGAAGACGGCTATATGGCTTATATTACAGATAAGGACTGTACATCTTATACAATAGACGTTTCGAAAGAATACAGCGGAGGTGACTTTGGAGGTTATCTTGAACCGGGTAAAAAGTATTATTTTAGCGTAACCAATGTATACGGAAGTGAAAAAATTGCCGGCAACGCACTGTATTTGGAGGTGCCAAGATAATTTAAAGCAGTAAACTTTTAATGATTTCGTATCCCCCCAATTCATAAGGATTGGGGGGATAACAGTTTTGCGGCTATTGAATTGTAATTTCCTTTGTTTTGTCATTCCAACTGACATTCTTACCTGTAGCTTCAGCTACAAATCTTAATGGGACCATTATTCTTTCACTAACAACTAATGGAGTTTGGTCTAAATTAACTGCTTTGAAATTCACAATCTTTAAACTTGGATCATTTTTAGGAAGCCTATCTATGTAGTTAGTATAATAATTAAGTCTGGTTTCCGGTGTTGATGCATCAGCATTGTAATTATCCCAATAAGATACTGCACAAGCTTCTGATTTTTGCAAAAATACACCTTCCATTAAATTCCTGCCCATTTCTTGTTTATAAGTTGCTTTAATCAATGTTACTATTTCATTTTTTGAATTATAATAACATTCATAGCCCAAATTTTCAGCAATGAATCTTAATGCAACAAGAGTTCTGTTTGATTTTTTGTCTACATATGGAGCAACATCAAGTGGTTTGTTTACACCATTTACAATAGATTCAGTTTCACCAATACGTAAAATAATTTTGTTTTCAATAGAACTACCGTTTACATAATATGCAAAATTCATGGTTGATACCATAATTGCAATTAATATCATTGATATAAATTTTTTCACAAAGACCAACTCGCTTTCTTAAAACAAATTAATATCCAGAGTGCCTGTCGAATCTGACAGAACTCCACAGAGTAGCTTTTATATTACACCTTTTTGAGTTAATAGCGGTTTTAAAATTCACCAATATATATTATTTAAAAATAGCTTTTTATTCTATAGTACACTACAAATTTTCACATGTAAAAGGAAAGTTGTTAGTTATACCAGGAAATGTTTTGCGTGGAGTGAAACAAAAATTTTTTTAGAACCATTGGAACCATTGGACCTATGCTATTAGAACTATATGACTATATTAATGGTTTACATAATGTGTTATGATCTATAGTATAAGTTTCAATCTACTTCGGAATAAATATCTTTCATTTTACACTTTTTTCTTTCTCAAAATTAAAACTTTAGGATTAAAAAATTAATTTACAGGAGATGGTTAAATTATGAACAAGCTTTGCATTAAAAAAGATTGGATTTGTATGATTATTGCTTTCATGATGGTTTTTACGTCCTTGGTTAATATCTCGTTTGCTGCAAAACCTCAAAAGGATACGGTAGTTCCTTCTTCGCCGACAAACTTGAGAGCTGTAACTGTAAATGATAAATCAATATCGTTGGCATGGAATCCTTCAAAAGATAATAATATGGTGTCTTCCTACTATGTATATATAAATGGTAAATACATAGGAGCTTCTTCATCAACTACATATACAGTTAGTGAGTTAAGTCCTGCAACCACATACGAGTTCTATGTGAAAGCCATAGATGCTGCAGGTAACCTTTCGAACTCAAGCAATATCATTAGAATAACAACTATAAACGCAAGTACACCAACGCCAACATCAACACCAACATCAACACCAACATCAACACCAACATCAACACCAACATCAACACCAGTACCTACTTCTAACCCTACCCCTGTTCCATCTCCTGGCAATACCAACAAGGTAGTTGGATATTATGCAGCATGGGCAGCGTATAGTGGTTTTACTCCAGACAAAATTGATGCAAGCAAGCTGACACATATCAATTATGCCTTTGCAAATATTGGTAATGATCTTAAAATCGCTCTAGGCTATCCGGACATAGATCCAGCTAATTTCACCAAATTAAACACACTTAAAACATTGAACCCCAACTTAAAAACATTGATTGCTGTTGGAGGATGGTCATGGTCCGGAAAATTTTCAGATGTAGCTCTCACTGAAGCATCAAGGGCTGCGTTTGCAGATAGCTGTGTTGATTTTATACTAAAATATGGATTTGACGGTATTGATCTTGATTGGGAGTATCCTGTGGGCGGTGGTATGGCTTCCAATGTAAAGAGGCCTGAAGATAAGCAAAACTTTACCCTTTTATTAAAAACACTCCGTAATAAACTTGATGCTCAAAAAGCACTGAATGGAAAACATTATTTGCTTACTATTGCAGGCGGTGCAGGAAGCTTTTATGTCAGCAATACTGAATTAGGAATTCTTCACCAGTACCTGGACTTTGCAAGCATTATGACCTATGATCTTCACGGGACATGGGATACCTACAGTGACTTTAATGCACCTCTATACAATAACAGTGATAACTCTCCCCAATATAAAATAAGTGTTGATACAGCTATTAAAGGATGGTTAAATGCAGGATTTCCTAAAGGAAAATTGGTTATGGGCATTCCTTTCTATGGTTACAGGTACGATGCGGTTAACAATACTAACAATGGATTGTACCAGCTTTACTCAGGCGGAGCGTCTTTAAGTTATGCAAGTATAGCATCAAAATATTTAAATGCACCAGGGTTTGTACGCTATTACCAATCACAGTCGATGGTACCTTGGCTTTTTAATGGTACAACCTTTATAAGCTATGATGATGAACATTCAATAGGTGCGAAGGCTCAATACATAAAGACTAACGGGTTGGCTGGCGGCATGGTTTGGGAACTAAGCCAGGACCCCAATAGAGTGCTTTTAAATTCATTGTACAATGTCCTCAAGTAGGAAATTATTAATATTAAATAACAAAAAGCGGATGACAAGCTATCATTCGCTTTTTGTTATTGTCTAGGGATTATAGTTTATTAAAATAATTTTACTTTTGAAGCATTTCATACATTGTTTTGGCAAATAACGCCCCCATATCCAGCATCCCTTGAGTTTTATAATGCATTCCATCGGTATCGAGATCCTTTGTATCAAAAATCCCGACATAGGGAACTTTTTTCGATACATTTATTTCGCCCTGGCGTACTGTCTCATTATATGGCCAGCTGCTTGAATCGTCAATCATTGCGATTATAAAAGGCATGTTGGGTACGTTTAGTTCTTTACGAACATCATTTATAAATGCTGTAAGGTTTCCTTCATAATCACTGGCTATGTTTGGTGCACATGCATCGGATTCACCTTGCATCCAGCACATTCCTGCAATTTCATATTGAGTTCCGGGACTTAATGCTGCAAGTGCTTTTTTGGTATTTGTGATAAAGCTGGTGTACAATTTTCCCGTTGTACCACCGGCACTTGGCGGACGCCAGTCTCCGCTCAATGATGTTCCTGACCATCCTTCCTTAATCAATAGAATTTTACTGTCAGGTAATAGTCTGGCCATATCCCTTCCAAAGATCAATTCAGGTCCAAAACAACCTGAACCGCCGCCGTAACCTATCTTTAATGTGCCCCAGCTTCCTCCAAAACCATTGTCTACTGTGCCTGAGGCATATATTTTTACACCCTCTATAGGCTCTTTATATTCAGGAGTTAATTCATGATTCATACCTATCCCGGCCATGTTGGATTGACCTGCGAGAAGGAAAACTTTATATGGTGCACCCGAGGGCTTGGGCGTTGCAGATGGAGAAGTTGAAGGAACAGGTATATTTACTACCGGATAGCTGGTATCTACTTTATTAAAATTCTTTGCTATTATCACTATATCAGCCATATTTATACTGCCGTCCTTGTTGAGATCAAGATCAGCAGAGTATTTGCCGTCATCTGATATTGAATTGAATTTCTTAGCTATTTCTATAACGTCAGCCATGTTTATGGTATTATCCTGCTGACCGTTTACAGGAACATCTCCAGCCCAAAGTGCTATTGGAGCTGCGGAAGAACCGATAACTATATTGCCTGTAAGCTTTATACCTGAGATTGTTCTCGTTAGAAAGCCTGTTTTTGATATCTTAAGAACATACTGGCTTTCAGGAATGTTATTAATCTCAAAGTACCCGTTGGAATCAGTAGAAGCCTTATAGCTTGTACCATCAATAATGACAGAAATTGCTGAGTTTAAGCTTGAAGAAGATGAGCTTGAAAAATCCGGCTGAATGTATCCTGAGATTTTGTAGGAACCTGCTGCATAGACGTTCACAATGTTTTGTAAAAACACTGTTCCAATGATTAATGCCAAAGTAAAGATTACTAGGCAACTGAGGTTCTTTCTTTTTGAACTGCACATAAATATTCCCCCTGAAAATAAAATTATATATTTATAAAATAAAAATATAGATAATCAAATGTAAATTTAGTTTTATAAAGCGGTCTTTTATAAAACTTTACAGGCGATTATCTATATTTTATCAAACTTGAATATGCGTTTCAAACAAAACATGGAAAAACTCAAATGTCAACCTGCCATCCTGAATTTTACTACATTGAAAGGTTATCAATGCCTAATATTTACCGAACTCGTTTTCGCTCAATATAATTTTTGCTTTAACACCGCAACCTCCGGTTTTTTTTCTATTCTGATTCATTATTTCTCCATTAGATTTCTTTATATTTAAATCATCATCTGGCATCTCAAATGCATAAGGGTTTTGATATTCAAATGCGTTTTCCTGCATATTCCCCTTCTTAAGCTTGAATTTTCCAACCATTTCTTTAAGTGAATCAGCTTGGCTGGATAATTGTTCGCTTGCTGCAGCACTTTCTTCAGATGTAGCTGAATTGATCTGAGTAACCTGGGATACTTGTGTTATTCCTCTGTTTATCTGTGTAATACCTGTTGCCTGCTCGTTTGAAGCCTTGGCAATTTGTCCCACCAACTCAGCAGCCTTGGTTACACCCTCCACAATACTATTTAATGCAGCCGCAGTATCGTTTGCAATTTTGGTACCGTCTTCCACTTTTTTTATTGTCCCCTCTATAAGGACAGTTGTCTCTTTTGCTGCGTTTGCAGATCTTCCCGCCAGATTCCTAACCTCTTCTGCCACCACAGCAAACCCCTTTCCGTGCTGACCCGCTCTTGCCGCTTCTACAGCAGCGTTTAGTGCAAGTATATTGGTTTGGAATGCAATTTCATCTATAACTTTTATGATTTTTGAAATATTGCTTGATGCCTCATTTATTCCATCCATAGATTGAACCATACCCCTCATTTGGCTATTTCCCTGAATAGCATTTTCTTTTACCGAAAGTGCCAAGTCATTTGCCTGGTTTGCACTTACTGCGTTTTGTTTTGTCTGTGCTGAGATCTCTTCTAAAGAAGCAGTAAGTTCCTGGATAGAGCTTGCCTGCTCTGTAGAACCTTGGGATAATGCCTGTGCGGAATCGGATACTTGTTTTGAGCCTGAAGCTACCTGTCTAGCTGCGTCATTTATTTCATTTAGAACATGGCTTAAAGTCATCTGTACATAATTTATTGCACTTACAAGCTCATGAAAGGAACCTTTGTAGTCCCCCGAAATATCATTCGTGTAGTCGTTCTGAGCCATTTTAGAGAGCACCTTAAGAGCAGAATTAAGAGGTGCAGCAATAGCGTTAAGGGTATTGTTAACCCCTGCAATTATGGTTTTATATCCACCTTCAAATTTTGATTCATCACCACGAATATCAAGGTTACCTTCTGAAGCAGCATTTGTAATATGTTCAACCTCATTCATAAGGTCCTGTATGGATTGCATCATTTCTATAAAAGAGGGCACAAGCTTATCATTTTCAGAATACTTACCGATTTTGATGAATTCATCCAACCTGCTTATATCTCCTTTTGACACTCTGATTGCAATATCCTGTACGCTCACAAGGCGGCTTTTCACAAGGTTTATTTTTTCAGAAAACTCTTTAAGCATTCCCTGATATTTTCCATTCATTTCAAGGGAGTAATCATTTACAGCCATGTTACCAAGGACTATTGATGCTTCATTTATAGGTTCTATAACAGCATCCAACGTGTCATTTATTCCTTTAACAATCTCAGAATATCCACCTTTAAGCTTGCTATGGTTTCCTCTAACCGACAGATCACCCTGAACAGCTGCTTTAGAAAGTATACTTGTTTCATTTATGAGATCCTTTAAAGTGTTTACAACCTGCTTCATACTTCCTGCAAGAATATCTTTTTCCGATCTTTGGTTTATTACTATATCAAGATTTCCCTCTGCTATTTTATGTGCATTTTCCGATTGCTCTTTTGTGTTGTCCACTATATTGGCGAAGGAAGCCATAAGAATTCCGATTTCGTCCTTACTGTCAGATTTTATGCTTACATCTGTATCACCAACAGCTAATTTATCGGATATCCTTACAAGTCTTCGAATAGGGTTAGTAATAAGAAACCTTGAAATAAGCAAACTTGAACCAATACCAAGCAGTATAAAAATGAAGGTAACAACAACAATTTTTGTTCTCAGATCATACAGGCCAGCATAAAACTCGTCCCTTGGAGCCGTTAAACCGATTGACCACTCTGAATTTGGTATGGGTGCAAAGGCCATAAATTTATCTATCCCGCCGTAAAAGTATTCGCCAAAGCCTTTTTCACCATTAATCATTCTTCTTTCAAGATCAACAAGGGATTTAAGATTGGGATCTTTATTTATATTCTCGAAATCATTATCCTGGTTTACAACAAGCTCATTTTTAACATGTGCTACTTTTATTCCTTTCTTGTTTATAGCAAAGGCGTATCCCTCATTACCTATTTTGATTTTGTCAATTATTTTACTAAATACTGTATTTTCATGAGTTGCAACCAGTACCCCTATAATTTTTCCACTCATATCTTTTATAGGCGTGGCTATTACAATAACCATTTTGTTATCAATTTTACTGTGTGTCGGATCTGTTATGTTTGTAGTACCTTGTAAAGCTTTTTTAAAATAGTCCATATCAGAGAGATCAGGAGTACTTCCATCTGTAAAGTTAGCCTTACCGTTTAGGTCGGTTACTCCCATCCTTAAGCATCCCATTCTTTTTACTGAATCCATGAGTAAATTTTTTTGTAATGCCCAGTCCATTGATTGTATTTCAGTAGTATATGAAACACCTTCAACATCCTTTAACAAAGTTTTAACCTCAGAGGCAACAATTTCGGCTCCATCGGAGGCATTGCTCTTAAGGTTGGTTTCCAAAGCGTTGTGCAAGGTTTTTGAAGAACTGGAATAAGAAATAACCCCAATTGTGATAAAAGCGATAAGCATAATAAATGTTACAGCAAGTGTTATTTTTGTACCGATTTTCATGTTTCTAATAAAATACATAGAATGTGCCTCCTGTTATTTACATAATTAATTGCCAAACAATTATATATATAAATATCGGATAAATTATAAATAAACTGAATAATAGATAATGCCCATTATTTCCTTGGAATTAAAAATATAAAGTAAGGCAAAATAAGTTTGAACTCTATATTGATGGGGAGGTTGTTACTATGAAGATGCGTGAAGGATTGATACCTACTGTACTTGGAACAGTTGTAACAGCAACCGGGCTATCGTTAAAACCAATGGCAGCAAGAAAAATGGCTTCAAAGAAAATGGCCTCAAATATTGCATGGGGAGTTGCAGGATTTGGTTTAGCCCATGTGGTTTTAGGAGCCATAGATCTTATTGAACACCGTAACCGGCACTAAGAGTTGACATAATAGATAAGGGAGGCGTTTCCCTTATCTATTTACTAATTACTAAGTTATTTTTGATCGTGCTTATACTACATAGAATCCCATAAGGATTTTCTATTTGTCATTGCATAGCTCTCCAGTTGTGACTCTATTGTACCGCCTGGAAAATCCTTACGTGAAGGCAATCTTGGAATACTCCCCCACACTGCAAGGCTCAGTACACGACCGTCAATTGAAAGAACTACCCCTAAAGCCTTTAACCTGTTCAGTATATCGTTAATTTCATTTTCGTCCAATTCTATGTCATATTTTGTTTTCAATACCGCTTCTACATTTTGAATTTTGGGAGCATCCTCACAGACAAGATAAATTAGGCGTTCAAATCCCGTAAGTTTATAACTGTATTGCGAGGAGCATCTTCTTGTATCTATAAAGTTCAATATCTCTCCATCATCTTCAACTCCCAATATTGGTGAAACCCTATTCCAGAAGGTTATTTTCCACTCCATGACCTTTTTTGCAACATTGTAAGCACCTGGCCTATCCCTATATTGATCGCTTAAGGGGTGCTCGAAAACATTGAACCAGCCCTCGGGTATAAATGTGTAGGAAAGGCCATTGATAGCCTCTGGAGGTAAGTCATAAATATATGATAAGGAACTTAGAGGTTTGAGTTTTAAGTTGTATTTATCGGCGTTATCAAAGAAATGGCTGTATCTGTGTATTCGGACATGTAAAAAAACATTTGGGGGTTGTAAATGTTCAAGGAGATGAAGCATTGATGCCATTTCCTCATACCACTCATCTTTTTCTCCGGGAAAGCCCCAGAGTATATTCCAGGATAATCGTATACCAGCCTCTCGTGCCCATTTGAGGAGTTGGATATTTTGCCAGCCGGATACTCCCTTGCTTATTATATTAAGCACATTTGTCATAAGACTTTCGATTCCAGGTTGCAGCCATATTACACCTGCCTCTTTTAGACTTAGGAGATGAGTTTTTTTAAGATTTGCTTTTGACTCAAAGAAAAGGTAATGCTTTTCTTTGTCCATTGCGAGTTCCTTAAGAACATTGTTAAAGAAATCCATATATAATATATTATCCACTGTCTCTATCTTGTTTATACAGTATTTTTTCTCCAGCTCTTTTATCTCATTTAAGACTCGCTCAGGTGATTTAATCCTATAGCATTTTGTTGCACAGTTTAGGCCGCAAAACTTACATTTGTTCCACCAGCAGCCCCTAGAGGTCTCCATCAACAGTCCGGGTGATATAATTTTATTCAATCCTGAATTAATAATTTCCTCAAAAAATTCATCATAACTTGGCAGAGGAAGAGAGTCAAGATTGTGAAATTCTTGGTTTTCCATATATCCCCTATCGTTTTTTAAGCGGTTATAGCTGTCTGTGCGATCACAGGGTCCTGCTATATTTAGGGGTAGTTCAGACCCATCAATTTTTCTCCCAAACTTCAACATTTTCTTATAGGCATCGACAATAACTCCATCCGATTCACCTGAAAAAACATAGTCTATCCATGGAAATGATTTGTGAGTGGTGATTCCCATTGTTGTATTGCAGTTGGCACCTCCCATCACAGTTATAACTGAAGGATCCAACTCACGTATCTTCTTCAAAAGAGCTATTGAGGATAAATGTTGAAAAAATGTAGAAGTGCATGCAACTATTTTGGGTGAGTTCTCAAGTATATTTTTTGCAAGATTGTCTACAAATTCTGAAGCTTTTTCTCTTATATCTTTTAGATACTGTTTAATTTCATCTTTATTCCGCTTAAAATAGCTATTGAGGATTGGGTATGGCAGGACAGCAATTACTTTTTCAAGATAGGTCTCTTCGTCAGTCTCAAAATTGGGAAACACAGTCTTTGAAAAGGTCCAGTCGCTGAAATAAAGTTCACTTGGAAGCATTTCAGCACATAAATTATATCTGTCCATACCAATTGAAGTTACAAACTGTAAATTTGCATAAACAATCCTGCACCCAATATCTGCATCCTCCAGTATTGATTTCAGTAAACCAAGGGCTATTGAAGGCCTGGGGAGGCTGGCATATGGCATATTTACGAAGCATACATCATAATATTTATTCGTGTTTGTACTCATCAAACCCTCCTTTCTCCTGCAGATGGCTGCGGCACACTTTCAATTTGCCTACACAGCATTTTCTTTATTGAAATTATAATATGTATTGTTTTCCAGAAATCCATTTATAAAAAATTCATTCAATGTGTTAAAAACATCTTCCAAAGAAGCTTTACAATTGATTTCCAGGTCCAAAGCTATATCAGCTGCCGAGTAATCCCCCTGTGATATCAGTTCTTTTAATCTGCCCAAATATGGATTTTTATCAAATTTGTAGCTTACATATTTGGAATATACTATAAAATAGCTCTCTTCCTCTTTAATTTGCAAATCAGGTCTTAGTGATATTTTATGATTTGCCCCCACCCATCTTGGCATATTGTCCTCTATCATTCTTTCCAAAAGTGCCTTAAACTCACAGGAGGTGTTGAAACTGCCTTCATCTAAAATCCAATATCCATTGGGGTATTGCTTAGTTGCACGGCATGGTGTAATCAATTGGACCTTTTTTTCAGGCATACTAATTTTGAACCCTGATACGCAAGCAATAGTAGAAGCATTATCTTCATCGGATACTTTTTCCTTTAGTCTGTTTGAGCCTTCCATATCTCTTGCCCTGCCTGCATTTGCTTTTTTGTATCTACTTTCAGATTCAATATTCTGTGGTATCAGCTCAACTCTGAGAAGTTCTTCAGGCGTGAAAGCTGAGTGAACTTTGTTCAACATATCAAGAGATAAAATAGAGAATCTGTCTATATGAGAATTTAAACGACGGCTAAGCTTAAGAAAAGACCGTGTTCGTTCAATATTTTTCGTAGATAAAGCTGTAGTAGTTTGGGGACATCTTCCCATTATATTATAGAAGTCTGTTATAAAGTTCTCATAATCGGGATTATCAAAAGGATCGCTGGCCCAATAGCACACTCCATATTTGGCACCATTACCCACAACTTTTTTTAATACATTCAGGCATTCCTGCCACAACATTGCATTTTCATCATTATATTGCCATACTTTTTCCAGTTTTTTTGCCGATAAAGCACAAAACCAGCATCCTACAGAACAGCCTGTATTAAGCTCAATAGTAATGGGGCTGTGTACCAGTGCTTCAGCTTTCATATAGCCCAACTCGCTTAGGCAGCGATTTATTTGTCTGTTTCTCCAAGTTGAAAAGCTTATGTCACTAGGTGTACTGTCATATCTGATATTTTGTCGGGTGGTTATTTTTTCTTTTATGAAGGCTCTATACCGTCTTACCGATATGGGAAAATTTTGGTCACAATTGTTTTTTTCTGCTTCATGGAGCTCAGCAGCCTTTTTGGGATCAATAAACGGAAGAACTTCGTCCGGATTCAGAGAGACATTGAGATTTCTTAGTGCCTTGATGCTATCATTATTAAAGCTTTTGCGAAATTCCTCATCCATTGTCCAACGTTCCAATACTCTTTTTATATCACTTACCTGTTTTATATAAGCTGTATCAGCATCTTTAGAACTGTCTAAAAGTGGGTGTATCCCGGCATTTTCAGCATTGGAAAACATTTTATTATCACATCCAGACTTATAATATTTTAATTATCATGATTTGGTAAAACTAATCGACATCAGCTGTATTGGCTGATGTCGACTTTGTGTCAGTAGATTTACTAATAATAATTATATTAGTACAAGAGCAAATTCGGCAACTACACTAATTGTAGTTTCAGCATCTACGGCTTCTGTTGTTTGTGAGACTGCAGCTTCTGTTGTCTCAACCTCTACGGCTTCAGTTGTATCATGGTATGTTGTCTGAACACCTTCTGATACAGCAAGGTTTGTCAAGAGAATTGAGCACAAATTATTTAATTTATCTTGTGGAATTGGAGGAGGAATAACTATGTAATATGTATTTTGAGTGCTTTGTACCAGCCGCAACTCTTTGCCCTCGGGTATTGGTGTGATTGATTTAAAGAGCGAAATTAAACGGTCCTGGTTAGAATCCAAATCCAAGTTTTTAGCTAGCGGTATATACTTTACATTATTTGTGTCTTCAAGTACTTTGATACTTACACAATCAGGAATATCAATTCCTTCTGCTGTGAGAAACTCTTTAGGATCAGCAAGAAACCCTTTTTTGTATTCCTCATCTCTCCATGTTCTGGCGATAAGCATAGCTAATACAGTTCTTCCTTTGTCCCCATATAAGTCCATAAAATAACCTCCTCATGCTTTTTGCAGGCTAAATCAGAAATAATAATTTATGATTTTTGGCGGGCAGATCTTAAATAAATATCCCTAATATTATATAAGTAACAATGAAAAAAGATACCATATTTTAGATGTTTTAATGTTTTGAACTTTACAATGTCTATGAGTTCTTGATTAACCTTGAAGTTACCAAAAACCCATAGACATTGTATGACGATATAATCAAAATAGCAGATTTATTTTTGAAAGATAATATTAAGTACTTTTACTTACTATGTTAGGAGTAATCCTAACATAGTAAGTATTTACCAGACAGCAGTTATGCTGCTAACATACTAGTTACCAAACTCTATTCTACCACCGGCATTTTTGACGGTTTCTAAAATACCGCCAATATCATACTTTGAGTGTTTTCCACCGAGGAAAGGCAACCTAAGTATAATGCATATACCGCTAGGAGAGGAAAGCTCAATTAGGTTAAGCAGATTAATAACAGCTCCTGCAGGTATAAATATACGGAGAATTGTTCCTGGTAACTGAGGACAAGGACTTGAATGCTTGCAATTTTCTTCCATAAATAAAAGTCTCCTTACTATTTTGTTATAGTATATAGTATGAGTTTTATTGTTAATTGGTTACCATAATGTGTAGACAATAATTCGATGTTCTGAAATATTAATTTAAAGGCTCTGAGGGTGCTTTAGTTATTTTTATCAGTGAATCAAGAGGAATACTTCCATTAGTCTGATTAAAAATGCTAAGAAAGTTTGTCAACATTTCAGGCGGTATTTCAATAACCTTTGGTTCAATTTCAGAATGAGTAGGAATGCCTTCTACTTCTTTTAATGAAGTATCTGGGTAATTTTGATTATTGTTCAGGGTTTTATCACTGTCGTTCATGCTTAATCCTCCATGTTCATCAGTGGATATCAATACAACTTCTAGATAAGGGCTTTTTATTTCATCATTTTGTTTTTTTATGCCTTTACTAGGTTCTACATCAGGCTTGAACGTTTTTTTTGATTTGTTTTGGTTGATTTCACTAGTTTCTTTGGCATGATGCATCTCACTGGAGTATTCTTCTATAGAATCCGTTTCAGATGAAATTTCATGGCTGTTATTGCTGACAATGGTATCTGCTTTGAGAGGCACTTCAATTGAATTATCAGGTGCTGCCTTACAATTAAAATAATCGGTAAAATAATCTTTTATATCATCTTTGATATTTTCTTTTGTATCCTCTACTAGTTTTTCTGTATTAGCTTTACTGGTTCGATGCTTTCCGATTACACAAGCAATAATAGACAAAGGCGATTTTTTTTCTGCGTCAATATGATTCGTTTTCATATAATTATACCCTCCCTAAAAGATCATAGATGTTGATAATATTTATGACAGATAAGTTTACATAATTATAATATGAAACAGTAAATACAAGGGTTCTGGTGGTAAAATATAACAATCCCAAACTGCTCCCAATTACTTATTTAGAACTTGCTTAGCGGTTTTTTCATAAAGATGGAGACGTTTCAGATTTAAAGCTTAGTTTGGCAATAATAGCCTCCCACGCTATTACAAGTACAATTGACATTGCCATAACAACCCATATGCTTTGAAGTCCATCAAATATAAGTAACGGCATATTCCATAGACTATGGATACCAACTGCTAAAAATAAGTTGTCGGTAAAGAGGTAAATAATAGAGAAAAATACGCCAAGCAAAAAAACAATTAGAAGCGAAGGCAATATTTCCAGTATCGACATTCCGTTTAAAATTCTGTTGGGCACGTGAATCAGAGCAAATATTAGCTGAGAAATAACTAATCCCAAAATTATATTTGGTTTTTTATTTCCACACTTTTTGCTGAGTTGAACTAATAAAAATCCTCTGAAGGCAATTTCTTCAAAAAGTGCATTTCCTAAAATTTGAGCTATAAAGCTTCCTATGACATATGGTGCTCCATACTTATTCCATCCGCTATAAATAACAGGTTTTCCATCTATAACAACCGCTACAGCGATATTTAGTAATTGTAAAATAACCCAAATAGTTATCACTGCTAAAACAGCACTTAAGAAGCGGTTCTTTTTTAGACCTATATCACAAATGCTTAATTTACCTTGAATAAGTATCAAAATAAAAACAAACAATAATATATTAACCCAATTAGCTGTAAGTGTTTCATTCATAATACCCATTGTTAAATCGGGAATAAAACCTAAATAGTTTTGCTTAAAAACAACTAGATTTATAAATGCTGTAAATATGCAGTAGGTTATACAAAAGATAACTATAGTCAGCCAGGTTGTTTCTTTAGTATTTTGGATATCCGTTCTGATCCTCGTTCTGATCCTATTAGTTAGTCTGTTCATGTTATATTTCCTTTCAAGTTTGAATGATTGGTAAAATTCCATAATGTCGGGATTCTCCAACCACTTATATGCTAACATATTTTTCATAACTTTACTACCTACTACTATAGATGTCTAGTTGTATTTACAATATAAATATAATGTTACAAAATGTAAAACAAACCAAATTAAATTAGGTAGTACATTCAATTTATGGAATTTATATTAAACCAAGGGAGAAAATGATTATGAGAAAGAAACAGCAACGGAAAAATACAGCAATTGGATTGGTTGTACTAATGATTTTTAGTTTATGCGGTTTATTAACGTTTTCAGAAGGTCAAAAAGAATCATTAGGCAAATTAAGTGATTTGGATAATCTTAAACCATTCCAATATGGACTTTTCAGCGGGGATGAAAACTCAGACTTTGATCTTAGAGGGAGGAATATTCAAATTATTGGTGACATGCACACAAATGCAGCGATTAAGATATATGAAGGAGATCTTAAAATTATCAGTTTTATTGGAAAAGGGATTATTATTGCCAGGCAATGTTGATTTTTTAGGTAGCAATATTGATACCACAAAGGGTTCAGCCTTTATTTATTCTATAAGTAAGGGTATTAGATTAGTAGCACAAAGAAGTATGATTAGTGCTATTTTCTATGCTCCAGAAGGAAAAGTACAAATAGATGGAAGTGAAATTAGTATAGTTGGAAAAATAGTTGCAAAGCACATTGCATTATATCCAATCATGCTTAAGATATCTCAAAAGGAGTAGATATAAACGGTGATAAGGTTATTAATATGACGGATGTAATAATTCTAGCATCGGTGCTCAATATTGCGAAAGGAAATTCTGAATATGTCGAAGCTTACGATTTGAACAGTGACGGTGCAATAAATATGAGTGATTTAGTGATTATAGCAGCAAAATTCAATACCATGGTGTCGGATTGATGCTGGCTTGTTGAACTTAGGCAGAAAATGACAAAGGGAGCATGCAGATTGTGCTCCCTTTGTGCTAAGCAATTTGACTATTTCTCTCTCCCTGTTTGTAAGACTAAGGTTAATGAATATATACTTGGTAAAATTGGTTTAACAAGCAGAGAGATTATACCTATTTCAGACAAATCTCTTTCAGCTAGCTCTGTAATAACAATGTTGTAATTGCTCGTTTTTCAAGCCTTTCTGATATCACTTAAAGCTGCATGAAATGACCTTGCATTTTTACTCCTCATAGAATCTAAACCCTCATGAAGTAACTTGTATAGTTCAAATTTTTCAACAAGTTTCTCATAGGTCTCAATACTTATAACTGCTAAATCACCTTGTCCATTCTTTGTGATGAATACAGTTATATGAATATTTTGTTATGTCATCAACTTTAATATACATATCATGAATCTCTATTAAAATTTAAGCTACAGCAGGTTTACCTTTGTTGGGACTCCACCGAAGGAAACCGACGACTTTTAATTAATTGAATAATAAAGATAAACACTGTAGTAAGCTCACCTAAAAGTAAAACTATATCAAATATGAAATTGCCCGGCCCAACGAATATACCATCCTTTAAATATGCTGAAGTATCGCCTGGAACATAAACAAGCTCTATTTTATCACCTATATTTATACTATCCCATATTTCTTTTTCCACATTAGTTCTATGATTTCCTCTCACACTGATGTCTTGATTACCCCATGAAATCCAAAATGTATTTCTTCCACTTGGATGTATATCCGGTGTCTGGTTCCACTTTTGAGTTATTTCCTCAACTTTTATTTCTGCACCTGTTACCCACCCCTTAATTTGAGCCATTTTAATTAATTTAGGGCCGGTAACACCTAAAGCTAAAAAACCTGCAAAAATAATAATTGCAATTCTCCACATTTTCACGCCTCCTATTTTTACATATGTACGGATGGTATGCCAACTTCATAGACTTAGATCCCAATCTTACATTACTACGCATGCGATAAAATGGGAAACATTATTTTTTTATTATCAAATATACCACATCTATCATCAAGTATAAAAAGAGTTGTGTCTTCCTGCTTTAATAATGTTGCATCAAATGATGCTGTATCTTTAGGTGTGAATCCTAAAACGACTTTTTTTATTTCCTTATTTGTCATTGATAAAATAATGTCATTTAGTAAAACTTCCTTTTCGCAAAAAATATCGTTTATATACAATATGCTTTCATTAAATTCTGCAATAACAACAGCATCAAATCTTTTAATATAATACACATTTTGATCCATGAATGATGTACAATAAAACATGACAAGAGAGGCCTTATTATCCATTGATATTTGTGAAAAATGTAATGATTGATTGACTTTATTGAAAAGAAAGTTTTTATTTTCTTCATCAGACATGTTTAATTTTACAAAATCAAATGAATTATTTTCTGAGAAGATTTCTTTTGAATGTTGATACTCATGTGCGGAATTAAAACCAAATTTAGGGTAAAAATCAAGGACGCTATCGTTGGCAAAAAGATATATTAAATCGCATCTGCCTCTCCAGTTCCCCAACACCTTTTCCATAAGGAATCCGTTTAGCCCTTTTTTTCTATATTCTTTTTCTGTCATAACAGTGCCTATTTGTATGTATGTCCTTTTTTCCCCCATTACCAAGAAATCAATGACATTTACAGATACATTGGAAACGATATTATTTCCGTCCACTATTGAATAAGGAATGTATCCATCCTTCCAATATCCATTTTGATACCATTCCTCAAAATCAAATCCATATATTCTTTTTGTCAAACTATTTAGACTGTTCCTTAATTGATCATTATTTTTATAATCAACAACAAATCCATAGATTTTACCATTAATATTTACATTCTCCATAATATTATCCATTACCCGCCTTTTGACCTCCTGCCGCCTCGAAATATTTTGTATAACATTTAATAATACTAGGTTCTAACTAATACATGTATTGCTATGACTACTTTACAAGTGTATATTGCTTTCTTTGAACTCATCTTCAGTATCAATAGGTATAAATATATTTCTATTTCTCTTTAGGAGATCTATTAGGGATAAAATAAATATGATAAAAATTGCAATTATTATAAACCCACCAAATACTAGTGGAACGTATCCTAAAAGGATAGACACCATATAAGTAATCATTAATACGAAAACAAACCCCAATGCTGTTACACTTAATCTTGAAACCTTGAGATTTTGTTGACTAGGGTTTTTACTCTCATCTGGCATTTGCAATATCCCCCTTTCCAATAGTATACAATAAACGTACTGCTATTTTTAATCCTGTGCTAGCTTTAGACAATTATAGCAAGAACATGCTAAATTTAAAAGCTTGTTTATTTCAGATTTACCCTAAAGCCCTTGCTAATTTAATTTAAAAGTCTTAGCCACAATACTTCTGTCATCAGGTTTGTTGTCTTTGTATAAACAAATAGCAGCAAAAACAGAATTGTTACCCGACCAGAAATATAAATAGCTTTCAGCATACTTTTCAGCTAATAGGGGTAGTGGGAGCATCCGTGCTCTGTACTGAAATGTGTTTGGTAAAATTTGGGGTTTAAATTCATATCAATTACTCTTTAAATTATTTGATTATTTCATAAATTTTAAAATATTTTTCAGCATCAATATTAAATCCTAAACCTTTATTTGCTTTTGACAATAATAAATATACTTCTGCATCCAAAGGGTTCTCTGATAAAGCTTTCTTCAGTAAATAAACCGCTTCAGAAAACAAATTATCTTGAATCAATTTATGTGCATTTGTAAGAAAGTCTGAATAAGATTCTTCTTCTCCAACAGTATTCCCCTCGTTAAGGTCTGAAAGCACATTTCTAATTTTTTCTGGTGTGAATGGTTTTTGTAAATAAGCAACAGCACCCATATGAGTACACTCAAAAGCATTTTTTACAGTTGCATATGCAGTAATGATAATAACAGGAGTTTTAATACCTATTTCACGAATCTTTTTAAGTACCTCAGTTCCGCTTAAATGTGGCATTTTTATATCTAAAAAAGCTAAATCAAAAGCCTCCTGCAAAAATATTTCCATAGCCCCATTTCCATCGTTTGCAGTTTTTACATCATATCCTTCTATTTTCAGGCATTTAGTAAGCAATTCCCTTATGTTTTTTGTATCATCTACAATAAGCACTTTTTTCATAGAATCATTTCTCCCTCTTTATAGTAGGTAAGGAAAAAGTAAAGATGCTACCAGCATCCAGCTCACTTTCTGCCCATATTTTACCTTTGTGGCTTGTTATTATTTCTTTTGCTACGGATAGACCAAGCCCTGTCCCTCTCACCTCAATATCTCTACCTTTAACCTGGACAAACTTATTAAATATTTTTTGAATATATTCTTTTGGAATCCCATCACCTGTATCTTCAACAGAAATGAAAACATAGTTTTTTTCAATCCTTGATTTAATATTTATAAAATCACCAGAATTAGTATATTTTAATGCATTACTTATTAGGTTATTCATTACCCATTTAATCTTTTCAAAGTCTGCATTAATTAAAGGTAGATCTATTTCTAACTCATTAATAAGATTTATATCCCGCTTTTGGGCTATGGATATAAAATTATTTATGCTTTCATTAACAATTAAATTAATTGAGCAAGGTGAAAAATCATATATTGCGTTTCCTGACTCAATTCTTGATAACTCCAAAAGTTCACTGACAAGGTTTGAAAGTTTTTCGCCATCTTCCTTTATTGTTTCAACGGTTTCTTTTTGAACCTCGTTTAATTCACCCATACCATCTTCTGATAGCATACTGGCAGCCATCATAATTGAAGTCAAAGGTGTTTTAAACTCGTGAGAAATTGTAGCTATGAAATCAGTTTTTACTTTTTCCAATTCTTTTAGCTCAGTAACATTTTGCATTGTAACAATGACGCTTATAGGTTGTTCTTCATCATCATTAATAGTGCTAACAACAACATTATAGAAATTTTCTTCATCATCACTTTTCACTGTTTTTATAATTTTTTCATTATGATCATGACTGTTTTCAATTGTTCCTGATATATGATCAAAAATCTCACCATTTCTAATAGCCTCAAGAAAATGTTTTCCTAAAACATTTTCCTCACTTATAGAAAAATAGTTCTCACATGCATTATTTATAAGAACTATACGGTAGTTGTTATCAAGGACCAGCATAGGGCTTGAAATGCTCTTTACTATCGCCATTGTTTTATTTTTTTCAGCCATTAAAGAGCCTAGTGTACTTTGTTCATAGTTTTTGAGCCTTTTTGTCATTTGGTTGAATTCTTCTGCAAGTTTTCCAGTCTCATCATTAGTATTTATATCTAAATGATGATAAAGTTCCCCTCCTTTTATCTTACTTATTCCGTTTGATAATTTTTGCAATGGTCCTAAGAATATCTTAATAAAATATATAGATAATACAAGTCCTCCAATAATTGTTAAGCCAGATAGTAGTAAAAGCATATTCATTGATCTTTTAGTATTATTATTTGCTAAAGTTTTACTATTGAACATTGCTTTTTCATTAATGTTTATTAGATTCCTCAGTTGGAGTTTCAGTTTATTAAAAATCGGCATAATTTTATTATCATAAAAAGCTACAGATGCATCTTCTCCATTCGTATTCCTAACTTCCTGCAATTCTGAAAAAAGCTTTACAAATGTCCCATAGTTATTATTTATACCTTCTACAATATCACTTTCACCAAGCTCGGTGATATTATTTTCTTCGATGCTAAACCATTTTAGAAAATTAGTACTGCTTTGAGTAAAGAGATTAATGCCTTTCTGCCTATCAACACTTATATAAATAAGCATGGCACTATCCTGTCTTTCAATGGCTTCAAACGCATTTGTCAAAGCACTGATACTTTTATAATTGGCAGTCATTAAATTATTTACAGTCTTCTCAAGCCTGTATAAGTTGAAGAATCCAGTAAATCCTACTACTGCTATCAAAAATACAAGACCAATATAAACTAATGATATTTTGCCTTTTAACGTATTAACCATAGGATATACCTCGCAAATATAAGTAATAATTAAAGTATATTTGTATTAAATTATTTATTCAATGCACCACACCTATACTAAATGAAGATAAACGGAGTAAAAACTACATAAGTAAGATGTAAATTAAATTAACAGCTTTTAAATTGTCTGGTAAAACTGAATTGAAATTTAAAGCCAATTTTGAGTTTTAGTTTATCAGGAATATAATAAAATTGGTCGCAAGCTAAGGAAATCAAGGAGATGAATCAATATGGTAGCTATAGTAATTTTAAGTTTGGCATTATTTATTTATCTTGGGTATGTACTAATTAACCCGGAAAAGTTTTAGAAATTAGGAGATGAACAGAATGGGAATTTTACAGATTTCAATAACAGTAATTATTTTAGTAGTTTTATCCATACCCCTTGGAAAGTACATTTATAAGATTATTTCAGGTGATAAATCATTTATTGATCCTGTTTTCAATAAAGTTGATGGCGTTATTTACAAGCTGACTGGAATAAGGAAAGACCATGAAATGAATTGGAAAGAGTATATAGTGGCAATACTCCTTAGCAATATAGTTTTGTGCTTTATATTGTTTTTGGTTTTGAAGCTTCAAGGAATTATTTTTCTAAATCCAAACAAAATTAATGGAATGGAATCATCATTAGCATTAAACACTGCAATTAGTTTTATAACAAATACAAACCTACAGGATTATAGCGGAGAATCAGGGGTTTCATATTTTACCCAAATGATGCTCACATGCTTTATGTTTGTAGCTCCTGCTACAGGACTTGCAGCTACAGCAGCATTTTTAAGAGGAATTACAGGAAGAAAAGAAGGGCTTGGTAACTTTTATGTAGACCTTACCAGATTTACAACAAGGCTCTTGTTGCCAATATCAATAGCTATAAGCTTATTCCTGGTTTGGCAGGGAGTACCTCAGACACTATCACCCAACCAGACTGTTAGCACCATCGAAGGTAAAATGCAGGATATAGCTTTAGGTCCTGTTGCTGCACTGGAAGCTATTAAAAACCTGGCATCCAATGGCGGAGGGTTCTTTGGAGCCAATTCGGCACACCCCTTTGAAAACCCCACTCCCCTTACAAACCTTATAACAATAATTTGTCTTGGACTAATTGCTACATCTTTGGTGTTTGCATTTGGTAATATGATTAAAAATAAAAAGCAATCGGTTATAATTTTTCTGTCAATGTTTGTGCTTTTAATTGGAAGTATTGCATTTACTTATTATGCTGAAAGCAAGGGTAATCCAATACTGGAAAAAGCCGGGCTGTCGCAATCCATGGGTAACATGGAAGGTAAGGAAACAAGATTTGGAGTTGCAGAGTCCTCCTTATTTGTTGCCGCAACTACTGCTTATCAGGTAGGAGCCGTCAATGCAATGCATGATTCCCTCACCCCATTAGGCGGCCTAGCAGCCATGTGGAACATGATGCTGCAAACGGTTTTCGGAGGTAAGGGAACGGGATTCATTTATATCATCATGTACGCCATACTTACTGTCTTCCTCTGCGGCCTTATGGTTGGAAGAACCCCTGAGTTCCTTGGAAGAAAAATAGAGGGCAGAGAAATAAAAATGGTAGCAATTGCGATCCTTCTTCATCCCTTATTGATACTCCTTCCTACTGCGATTGCTTTATTGGTAACCCCAGGAACCAATGGAATTACCAATCCTGGTTTCCATGGATTCAGCCAGATTCTTTATCAATTTACTTCATCTGCTGCCAATAATGGTTCAGGCTTTGAAGGACTTGCCGATAACACTGTATTCTGGAATATTTCTGCAGCCCTCGTAATGCTTATCGGAAGATATATTCCGCTTACAGCCATGCTTGCACTGGCAGGTTCTATGGCATCAAAAAGAGCAGTACCGGTAACAGCAGGAACTTTTAAAACAGATAAGGCAATTTTCGGAGTTATGCTTGTAGCTATAGTTATTATCGTTGGTGCATTGACGTTTTTACCATCATTGGTGTTAGGTCCTATAGCAGAGCATTTGACCATGATGAAATAGGAGAGGTGAAAAGTATATGAAAAGTAAGAGCTTTATAGATAAAAAGATATTAATAAAAGCTTTAAAAGATTCATTTGCAAAACTAGACCCAAGAAACATGATAAAAAATCCTGTTATGTTTGTTGTTGAAATAGGCTTTCTGATTACTGTTTTTCTTACATTGTTTCCAAATGCCGTTAATGAAAAAGGAAATAGACTCTATAACGGTGTGGTATCGTTAATCCTATTTATAACAATACTTTTTGCTAATTTTGCAGAAGCAGTGGCTGAAGGCAGAGGTAAAGCCCAGGCAGACAGCATGAAAAAAACCAGAAAAGATACAAAGGCAAGGCTGGTTGAAAAGGATGGCAGCACAACAATAGTTGATTCCAGCGAAATAAAAAAGGGAGATATCGTCCTTGTCAATGAGGGAGAAACCATACCAAATGATGGCGAAGTAGTTGAGGGATTAGCATTCGTGGATGAGTCAGCTATAACAGGAGAATCAGCTCCTGTTATGAAGGAAGCAGGTGGAGACTTCAGTTCGGTTACCGGAGGTACAAAATTAAAGAGCGATTGGCTCAAAATACGTATCACAGCAACTCCCGGAGAATCATTTTTAGACAGGATGATTAGCCTTGTAGAGGGTGCCGCAAGACAAAAAACTCCTAATGAAATTGCACTTACTACTATATTGGTAAGTCTTACCATGGTATTCCTCATAGTTGTAGTTACCTTATACCCAATGGCAAATTATACTGGTGCAAAGATTGGTGTTTCAACCCTAATAGCATTGCTAGTATGCTTGATACCTACAACCATAGGTGGTCTTTTATCAGCTATAGGTATAGCAGGTATGGATAGGGTAACAAGGTTTAATGTAATAGCAATGTCTGGTAAAGCAGTAGAGGCATGTGGCGATGTAGATACTATGATACTTGATAAAACCGGAACAATTACTTATGGAAACCGTATGGCTGCTGAATTTGTACCTGTGGGAAAATCCACCCAAGAAAATGCAGCAAGGTTTGCCCTCATCTCATCATTGAAGGATGATACTCCTGAAGGAAGGTCCATTGTTGAGCTTGCCAATAAACAAGGAATTCAGGTTGATACCAATGAGTATTACAAAGCCGAAGCAATCGAATTTACAAGCCAGACAAGAATGAGCGGTCTGGATCTTCCCAATGGAGCACAAGTAAGAAAAGGTGCAGCAGATACCATAAAGAAGTATGTTTCTTCATTAGGTGGAAAATTACCTGAAGATTTGGACAAAGCAGTGGAAAGGATTTCTAGACTTGGAGGAACTCCTTTGGTAGTTTGTGTTGATAAAGAAATTGTAGGGGTTATATATTTAAAAGATACCATTAAGCCTGGACTTGTTGAAAGATTTGCACGTTTACGTGAAATTGGAATAAAAACAATTATGTGTACAGGTGACAATCCACTCACGGCAGAAACTATCGCAAAAGAGGCAGGTGTTGACGAATTTGTGGCTGAGTGCAAGCCTGAACAGAAAATAGATGTTATTAAAAGAGAGCAGGCTATGGGTAAACTTGTTGCCATGACAGGAGACGGTACCAATGATGCTCCGGCTCTTGCCCAGGCTGACGTAGGCTTGGCGATGAACAGCGGTACTCAGGCTGCAAAAGAAGCTGCTAATATGGTAGATCTGGATTCTGATCCTACAAAAATTATAGAGGTAGTTGAAATCGGAAAGCAGCTCTTAATAACAAGAGGCTCCCTTACAACCTTCAGTATCGCAAATGACGTTGCCAAGTACTTTGCCATTATTCCGGCTATGTTCACTCTGGCAATCCCTCAAATGAATTCATTAAATATCATGAGGCTGGCTTCTCCCAATAGTGCAATTCTTTCAGCACTAATATTTAATGCAATAATAATTCCGGCACTAATACCCATTGCTATGAGGGGTGTCAAGTATAAACCAATGAGCTCTGAGGCTTTACTGGCAAAGAATGTATTAATTTACGGCCTTGGAGGTATAATTGTTCCATTCATAGGAATAAAGCTTATTGACGTATTGATAAATCCGGTTCTAAATATGATGAACCTGGCTTAGGAGGAGTGGTATTATGAATAATTTTATAAAAGCATTAAGAATTAGCTTAGTTATGATAATAATTTGCGGTTTCCTATATCCTTTAGCTATTACAGGCATAAGCCAGCTTTTATTTCCAAAACAAAGCAATGGAAGTATAGTTGAGTACAATGGTAAAAAAGTAGGCTCAGAGCTTTTAGGCCAGAGCTTTACCGGCAATAGATTTTTCCATGGCAGAGTATCGGCATATAACTATAACACATATACCGTTGAAGAAACAAAACCTGATAACAATGGCAAAACTGCTTATACTGGAGTTTCTTCAGGCTCAGAAAACTTGGCACCTTCAAACCCCAAATTAGTTGATAGGGTAATAAAGGAAATGAATGAGTTTATTAGAACCTATCCCGATGTAAAGAAAGAAAATATCCCTACAGACCTAGTTACAAGCTCAGGCTCGGGTCTTGATCCTCATATTAGTATAGAAAGTGCAAAAATCCAGATTCCCACAATTTCAAAAGCTACAGGTATTGATGAAACAGAGCTTAGCAAGATTGTAGATAATTGCACTGATGAAAGGACCTTTGGGATATTTGGCGAACCAGGAGTGAATTTTTTTAAAGCAAATATTGAAATACAAAAACGGCTTGATAAAAAATAACTTGCAGGGCTGTTAATGGCTGAAAAAACTATAGAAATATTTCAATATTTTTTATTAATATTTAATATTTAAAATTTATCAATATTATGATAATGATTATTTTGAAGTCTATAAATTTGAAGATGATGATGAAGATTAATAAATCAAGGAGGAAAGTATTCTTCATAAGAGGTTCCTTAATAACTCAGGCTTCAGTAAATATTATACATTATGTTTCATCATTTGGCATTGGTTTTTCATAATACTCTGACTTATCTTTCATCATGCGGTAAATTATATTTACCAGCCTACGCATTACACATTTTAAACTTTGGCGTTTTGTTTTTCCCTCAGAAATCTTTCTATTTATAATACTCATAAAAATATGGGTTAAAAGGCTTTCTCTGCCCTGCGTAGTTACTTACAACAAGTACGGCAAGGTGAAAAAAGATGTGCCTTAGTTCCTTATCTCCTCGCCTGTCGCTAAAATGTTTGGATGTTTTACCTGTTGCATAACTGACAAGACTTATTCCTGCGAATTTGGCAAGCTTTGAGGCATTGGAAAAGCGGTCAATGTTGCCTATGTGGGCTATTAGTCCAGCAGCAAATGTTGTACTTATTCCCTTCATGGTTTGCAGTTTGTATCCGAATTTGGGAACGATCTCTGGCATCCCTATGTAAAAAACGATCTCTAACCCTCATGCGTCATCCTCACAATCTACAGGACGAATCGTAATAACGCCCTGTGAAACCTCAATAACTACCTTACGGCCTACCTCAAAACCATACTGACTAAGCCAATCCGCCGATACTACCACGGCTGGAGCATCATCCAGCCAATGCTCTCTGATAGATGCTAAAGCTACCATATATATATACCCATAAAATACAATCCAGCCTATAAAACCAGATACCCTCTGTATAAGCCGGTGCAAAGACTACCGCTAGACCATGCCTCAGTCAAGGGATTTTAAAAAAAGAAAATCAAAAAATTCCTCCTGATTTGGAGAGGCTCTGCAAGCAGCTTTTAAGCAAGCCTACGCCATACATTGAATATAGAATCACTTATTCAATGGTATGGCAAAGACATGTATCAATTATCTGTATTTTTGATACATGTCTTATGGGCACTTAAAAAGCGGCTTTAAACTTTAAAAATACTTAAAGTACTTCAATAGTTTGATTTTGCTTAGTTGATCCCTTACTGGTAGCTCATACGCATCTTACAAGTTCCCCACGGTAAGAAAGGAAAATTGAATTTGGATTGTTTTGTCAAGGACTGTTTTTAGGTGGGAAAATCCCCACCCTTTTCTACTGTGGTGGTCAATTCTTCATACCTCAACCGTAACGCTTTAGGCTTAAAACCGCACAAACAAAGGCTTTTCACGCTCCGTTTGGAAGGTAAGATTTATCCCTCGACTGCCCAAAAACACAGATGGCAACTGTAGGCGAGAAATTGTACGTCTATGATAGGGCAACAGAAAAAGTCCCTACTGCGAGGGTTTTACCCCACATTAGGAACTTTTCGTATTCACGACTGTACTACCTTGCTCGTATATTCCTATCTCGAAAGCCTTTTGCAAGACGATTTTAGAAACTCTTTATATGCACCTTAATCTTTTTTATCGCCCAATCGTAGTGGCTGGCGGTAGCCGAAACGCAATAACTGCCCAAGGTTGATGTGCCTGTCCATGGAAGATAATTTTTTGCAAATAGTTCATCGTTGGAAAACTGTTCAATCATATCAATTACTTTTTTGTGGCTTTCACGGATCATCGTTTTTGAATCCTCATAAGATGTGGACTGATGTTTTTTCCAAAACTCCACGTTCATCTGACCGTAGGTTTTCCAGTTGTAGGGTTCTGGCAAAAATGGTTTTGCTTCACCATTTTGGTTAGACGCAGCCCAATTCAGCAATAGTTGATGCCATTCGTACAAATGGACAAGAACATCGCGTAAATTTTTATCGCGTGCCCAATGTGCTTCTTTGCCTACATTTTCACTGAAATTAAAGGTTGCGGTCTGTTCGTCCTCCGTCATGGAGTCAATGAGTTTCCACATCTTTTCAAACTGTTTGCTTGCCATATCAAGCAAGTCCGGCTTTGTCGTTGCTCTGCCCATTGCGGTTATCCTCCTTATGACATTAGGGAATGGAAAAATTCCATACCCTAAGCTGAATTAAGTTTAGGCTGTTTTCCAACGTTTGAGCGTTGGGAAATACTCACGCATCATTTTTCGTGCTTCGTCCTCACTCATGCCTGAATTGACGGAAGCCATATGAGGAATGCAAATCTCAATCATTTCGTCCATCGTGGCGTTTGATGTAAACGCTCCGTATTCAAAACAGTATTTGCAGTAATCCTCGCTTTTGCTTCCGTCGGTATTCGTGCCGTACATTTCATCGGTTGTGCCCATCGGCATAGCACAGCATTGGCAATACTTTTCTTCCATATTCATTTCCTCCCTTCGTGTTTGCGGTTATTCCCTACGTTCACATCATAACAGATATAAGGTGACAACAGCATGTCATGTTTTGTTTAGGTATTTCTTTTTTATTTTATCCACTTGCTTTACAATTTCATTGCGGACGCTTTGCGGTTCTAAAACTTCAATTGAATCACCGAAAGAGAGGATATAATCGTAAAGCCAGTAATCGTTTGGCAGTTTCATAGCGACGACAAATGAGCCGTCCTCATTTTTGGTAATGTCTTTTTCATCAAACTCGTCATAAACACGATAGGCCACATGGGGCGAAAATAATAACTTTACATCTAAAAGGCAGGGTGATTGATACTCAGTCGAATCCATTTCAGGGATTTGAAACGCCATACCGCTAAATGTTTCGTCTATCGTTTCAATATTTCGCATACGGTTTACCTTGAACGTTCGGTAGTTTTCCTTTGGCAAACAAAAGGCTTGCAAATACCACGACTTAGATTTGAACGCCAATTTCAAGGGATAAACTTTGCGGTCTCTCGTTTCGCCGTATGAATTGGAATAATTGAAAGCAAGAGCTTGCTTTTTGATAATAGCGTTTTTCAGACAATCAAACTTTGCTTTGTCGGTTACGCTATTTCCCCAACGTGAAAAATCAACTTCTATCCAATTCGAATCCGCTTTTTCAAAAAGACTTTGCAGTTTAACGAGAATGTTATCCGTGTCGATATTATGCGTAGCGGATAAACCTTGCAGGGCAAAAAGGATTTGATTTTGCTCGTCCTCCGACAGCACAGTCTTATTGAGAATGTAGCTATCGAGAATGGAAATGCCGCCGCCTTTGCCCTGCGTGGTGTAAATAGGAATGCCCGCCGTTGTCAAAGTGTCTATGTCGCGCAATATCGTTCTGATGGAAACTTCAAAGTGTGCTGCCAGTTCTTTTGCGGTCATGTTCTTTTTATTCATTAAGAGATATACAATCTCAAATAGTCGGCTTATCTGCATATGACCACCTCAAATTTAGTATAGCACAAAAACATGACAACATCACGTCATGTTTAATGGAACTTTGTTTTCATTTCCTCCTGTTCTTTGGAAGAGGTCGGGGACACGGGGTGCGTAGCCCCGCAAAAGCCAACGATAACCGCCGCACCAGTGAATCCGGTTGTATAACCGTCCTTTACAGCATAAACCTTTTGGAAATTTCCTTTCTTACCTAACAGGATGAGTGTATACTTTAAATTAGACACATAAAAGCTTGCGAAATCTCGATTTTTCATAACTTTTCTTAAAATTTATTTTGCAACCTTTTACACATGCCTCTTCAACGGGATTAAATATTAAATAGTGTAATATTTGGAATGAATACAGTAAAAAATGCTTTATTCTTATATAACATTCACTTAAGCCTCATAATCACCTTGGACAGTTTCGGAATAAACAAGTAAAATAGAAATTGTCAGGAGGGGTTACATAATTGGGAAAAAAAGTTTATGAAAAAGAATTTTATGAAAAAGAATTTATAGAGCAAATAGTCAGAGAAGCTATTGAAACTGGAAATGCAAGTATAGTAGCTAGAAAACACGGAATTAGCCCTAAAAATGTAAGTTACTGGTTAAGAACTAGAAATAGCCATATTGAGGGATGTATTAAAAAAACGAATTCGCCATTGCCACAAAGATTGGAATAGCTGACGAATGGATTAATCAAGGGTTTTCAGCAAATTTTGTATTAAATGCTCTTGAGATAAACCGATCAAGCTATTATCATAGAAAACAAAATGAGGGATATATAAAGCTGGAAAACGGCGGGAGACCTATACCAGGATATTCCTTCAATGAATATGGTGAAAAAATATGTGATGAGTACATAAAAGAATTAATTATACAACTCATTGAAACAGAAGCCTTTGGATATGGATATTATAAGCTTACAATTCTTTTAAAAAGACGATTTAAACTGATAGTGGATGATAAGAAGGTATACAGGCTATGCAAGGAAATGGATATCTTAAGACCTC
>NZ_DATCTU010000105.1 GCF_036567765.1 Pseudobacteroides sp. | reverse complement strand
ACGGTTCTGTGAGAAGCTTGGGGTGAAAGTCCCCGGGTTTACTCGACGTGTGTCCTGAAGAGGAGATTGCAAAGAAGGGGAGTGAGGTTGGGCAATCAAATCATGCTTTATAAGAGATGAGAGTAGGTCTCTCGGAATCGGTATTCAGGTGCAGGTTCCAAACCGCCTTTAGGTGCTGTACTCAAAAGGTATGGTGCTTAGCATAACAGGAAAAAGCTGATACATCAGCTAGGTAAGTGCTATGAAGCTGAATGAAAATGAATGTTGATTTATAATTAAAACTGGGTTCTTCCGCAATTTTGGGTATAATATATTGAATACTGCTCTTAAAAATGATATACTATGAGCATCTAAAACATGGTGGTGATGCTCATTGACGCGAATGGTAGATTTACAAAATTTCTATCCTAAAGACATCGAAATTACTATGAAATCTGAAACGTCCAGTCAAATTATAATTATCATGAAGTCGAGAACTAAAAGCCAAATATGCCCTAAATGCGGGTGTGAATCAACAAGAAGACATAGCACATATACAAGAAAAGTTATTGATTTACCATTACTGGGGAAAGCAGTATTACTTAACATTACTGCATATAAGTATGATTGTGAAAGGGAATCGTGTGATCAAAAAGTATTTTGTGAAGAACTAAGCGGATTCACAGGTAAATATAGAAGAATGACGTCCAGGTGTGAAGATTTAATCTCCTCAATAGCACTAAATACAAGTTGCGAAGCAGCAGCATCCATATGTAAGCATATGGGGATTTCTGTTAGTGGAGATACTGTTATAAGGATATTATTAAGAAATGTTAATATAGAAGCAAAATGTGGAGATGTAATCGGTGTTGATGATTGGGCATTTAAAAAAAGAGGTAAATATGGAACTATAATATGTGATTGCGAAACTGGTAAACCTGTCGCTTTACTTGATGGAAGAGACGGTATAGAGCTGAAAAAGTGGCTAGAAAGTAACAAACACATAAAGATTGTTAATCGAGATCGGGCTGGTAGCTATGCAAAAGCAATATCTGAAGCATTACCTAATGCAATTCAGGTTGCAGATAGGTTTCACCTTCACCAAAATTTATTGACAGCGGTAAAGGATGCACTAAGAAGTGTTTTGCCTGAAAAAATTGATGTAACAGATTATAGCGATAACTCTTTAAATCAAAACTCCATTCAAGATGAGTCTAAAAAAAACTAAAAAAGCTGATTCTAGGGTCAGCAATAATGAGAGAAGAAGGAAAGAGGAAATTATTCAGATGCAAACCTTATTTGCAGAAGGGTATTCAAAAAAGGAGATAGCTAGAATCTTAAAGACATGGCCTAAGAGAGTGAGAAAATACTTACAGGGTGATCCAGAAAACCTCAGCAAACATGGAAATAAGAATATCAAAAGGCACTCTATTCTTGATGAATATACTGATAAAATTCAAAAAATGCTTTCAGATAAAATGCCATACAAGGATATTTTAGAAGCTTTAAAAAGTGAAGGTTATACAGGTGGTCAAACAATACTTTATTATTACTGCGGTAGCCTTAAGAAAGATATTAATGTTAACACGGATAATAAGTCTAAGGTAATCAAGAGGTTTGTTAAGAAGCAAGATCTAATCAAACATATCTGGTCTAGTAAAGGAATGGATGAAAAAGATAGAATAATTATATATGATAAGTATCCAGATACCTTAATTATTGAAGAATGTGTCAAAGATTTTCGTGATGTGTTTATACAGAAAACTACTTCTTCACTCCATAACTTTATTGAAAAATATATAAAGTGCAGTATAAGCAACTTAAAATCCTTTGCTAATGGCTTGATTAAAGATATTTCTGCTGTAGAGCAAGCTGTAATTAGCCCTTATAGCAATGGAGTTACAGAAGGAAATAATCATAGACTTAAGTTGATAAAGCGGCTCATGTATGGGAGAGCAAAATTACCACTTTTGAGAGCAAAGGTTATACCAAGACCATTTTTTTATACCCGATGATACCCAAAATTGCGGAAGAACCTAAAACTGACCCCCGATTTATAAGTAAAATTGACCTCACAATGCACAACAATAAATAGGACTGTACATAAATTATAAAGAATGATAAAATAGTAGTATATTAAGATTATGTATGATCTTAACTCACCTTTCTGAAGTCTCGTTTCATTTTTAAAATTCATAATTGTAGATTCTTTCAATTATATTAAATGTGTTTAATTGTTTTGCATGCATTTTATTGTGATATATTATGCAATTCTGTAATTATTTTATTTCCCTAAAAAACTTGAAGTTGCGGTACTTAAATAGTAAAATTAGAAATATATATTTTATTAGGCTTTCTTATATTGGCGAAACGCTGAAATTTCAGTGCTTTGCAAATTTAAAGGGGAATAAGTTATGGATAAAAAAACAAGGGTTGCAGTTATTTTTGGAGGACAGTCTACAGAACATGAAGTATCTCGTGTATCGGCAGAGTCTGTAATTAGGAATATAAACAGAGACAAGTTTGAAGTAGTCATGATTGGAATCACAAAAGAAGGTAAATGGCTAAGGTTTAATGGACCTGTTGAAAAACTTGGCAGCGGTGAATGGGAGCAAATTGCATTAGAAGAAAGCTTAGCTGCAAGGCAGAAATGTATATTAGACCAGAGTTTAGCTGGCAGTGGTTCACAAAATGTATTGGCAGAAGCTGCTTCGGCAAGAAGCATTTTTAATGCAGCAGGCGTAGGTGAGGATAACGGTCAAGGGATTGATGTTGTATTCCCTGTCCTGCATGGCTCAAATGGAGAAGACGGTACAATCCAGGGATTATTTGAACTTGCAGGCATTCCATATGTTGGTCCCGGTGTTCTGGCTTCGGCTGTAGGAATGGATAAGGCATATACCAAGATAGTGTTTGAAAAAGAGGGGATTCCTCAGGGAAAATATCTTGTTTTCAATAGAAAAGCACTAAAAGCAAATGTGGATGATGTTGTTTCAAAGGTTGAAGGTACATTGACATATCCCTGTTTTGTAAAACCATCCAACTCAGGATCCTCCGTAGGAGTGGGCAAGGCACGCAACAGGCAGGAGCTTATAGACACTATGGTTGAGGCAGCAAAATATGACAGAAAGCTTTTGGTTGAGGAATTCATTGACGGCAGGGAAGTTGAGTGTGCTGTTCTAGGAAATGATGAGCCAATTGCATCAACTGTAGGAGAAGTAGTTCCATGCAATGAGTTTTATGACTATAAGGCAAAATATATAGACAACAATTCAAGAATAACAATTCCGGCGGATTTACCGGAATCTACTATTAAAGAGATAAGGGACTATGCCGTACGTGCTTTTAAATCGTTGGATTGTGCGGGATTATCAAGGGTTGATTTCTTTGTTCACAAGGGATCAGGCAATGTATATATAAATGAAATTAACACCCTGCCTGGATTTACAAGTATAAGCATGTATCCCAAGCTTTGGGAAGCATCCGGGATTCCATATGATGAACTTATCGAAAGGCTGATAGATCTTGCAGTAGAAAGATTTAATGACAAAACATTATAGTAAAAGGTAAAAAAGCAAATATAAAAGGAAAATAAAGAATAGCTTAAAAAATAAAAAAATGTTTACTGTCGGTAATTTTGGATAAAATGTAGTAATTGGGGGACTAACAAATGGATAACAGACCGATTGGTGTCTTTGATTCTGGGTTAGGAGGTCTTACAGTTTTAAAGGAACTGAAAAGGCTTATACCTACAGAAAGTGTTGTATATTTTGGAGATAGTGGAAGAGCACCTTACGGGACGAAATCAACAGATACTATTATAAAATACACTTTTCAGGATATTAGATTCCTGCTGAATCAGGATATAAAAATGATAGTGATAGCTTGCAATACGGCGAGTGCATGCAGTTTGAAGCTTGTAAAAGACAGTTTTGATATCCCGGTGATAGAGGTAACAGAACCGGGAGCAATAACAGCGGTCAATGAAACAAAAAATAAAAAAATAGGTGTTATTGGTACAGTTGCAACAATTAGCAGCGGTGTATATGAGAGGGCTATATATAGACTGGATAGCTCAATTGAAATAGTGCAAAAGGCTTGTCCCTTATTTGTACCGTTGGTTGAAGAAGGGTGGTGGGAAAACGATATAGCATATAGAATTGCTCAAGAGTATCTTGAACCGATGAAGAAGGAGGGCATAGATACCCTTGTTATGGGATGTACCCATTATCCCATGCTTTACAATACTATTTCAAAGGTTATGGGTGATGATGTAAAGCTTGTGAGTTCAGCCCTTGAGGTTACAAAAGTAGTCCGCAATATATTAGGTGAAATGGACATTATGAGGGATGAACGCATCAGTCCTGTTTACAGGTACTATACCAGTGATAGTGTTGAAAAGTTTGAAAGTCTTGGAAGTGCAATATTAGAAAGTGAAATACACTCAGCTGAAAAAGTTGACATTGAAAAATATTGAGGCGAGTGTTTAAGGCTAAAAGCTTAAGCTAAATAAAAAGTGTATATGATGTAAAAGATAATCACTTTTTTGCATTATCATAATTAAGCCGAATAACTAAAGCTTAAGTTTTTAGCTATACTAAAAGTATTAATAATGTAAAAGATTATCACTTAAAACAAGTATATTTAGAAATGGGAGATGAAGTAGTAAAAATAACAGCAGCCGGATGAGGCTGACTTTGCTGGAGGTGTGCTCTATGAAAAAGTATGTAATTATTTCCGTCAAAGGCACTCAAACTTCGAATAATCAGGATCCAAACATACTTGAGCTTGTTACCGAAGGAAAATACTACAAAAAAGGCAACGCTTACTTCATTACCTATAAAGAGAGCGAAGTTACCGGAATGGAAGGGACTACAACAACCTTGAAAATATCCGATGGAGTTGTTACACTTATGAGGTTTGGGTCTGTAAATTCACAGTTCATATTTGAACAAGGCCAAAAGCATCTTTCATATTACGATACCACATATGGACAGTTTACTGTGGGAGTATATGCAAATGAGGTAGAAGTAAATGTTAATGACGAAGGTGGAGAAATAAAGGTTGATTATCAGCTTGAAATAGATAATAATAAATCTGGAGAAAATGATTTTCATATGTATATTAGAGAGGCAGGACGTATTGATGACAAATGTTATACAGAATTTAACGGAGGAAATTAAAAAGGTTATATCAAAATCTCTTATAAAGGCATATAACGAGGGTGAATTACCCCAGGTAGAAGTGCCTGAAATCACTATTGAAATACCAAGGGAAGAAGAGCACGGCGAATTTTCTACAAATGTAGCCATGCAGATTACAAAGCAGGTTAAAAAGGCACCCAGGCAGACAGCTGAGATAATAATCAAAAATATGGAATTGGAAAATACATATATTGAGAAGGTTGAATGTGCGGGACCGGGGTTTATTAATTTCTATTTAAATGTTAAATGGCTATATGATGCCATACAGGTTATTCAAGCTGAGAGAGAGAACTATGGCAAGATAAATTTGGGTAATGGAGCAAAGGTTATGGTAGAGTTTGTAAGTGCAAACCCTACCGGACCTCTTCATATGGGTAATGCAAGGGGCGGTGCCTTAGGTGATTGTATTGCAAATGTCCTTAAGGCAGCAGGCTATGATGTTACAAAGGAATTTTATATCAACGACGCAGGAAACCAGATTGAGAAGTTCGGTAAATCCCTTGAGGCAAGGTATCTCCAGTTATTGCTTGGAGAGGAAGCGGTGGCCTTCCCGGAAGACGGATACCAGGGTGAGGACATTACCGATCATATGAGGGATTATATTGCTCAAAACGGAGACAAGTTGTTAAATGCCGAGTCATCCGAAAGACAAAGAACTCTTGTAGAGTATGCCTTGCCCATAAATTTGCAGAGAATCCGTACAGCACTTAAGAATTACGGGATAGAGTTTGATGTGTGGTTTTCTGAACAGTCCCTCTATGACAGCGGAGAGCTTCAAGAAACATTGGACTTCATCAAATCAAAGGGCTATGCCATTGAAAAAGAAGGAGCAATTTGGTTTAAGGCTACTGAGTTCGGCATTGAAAAGGATGAGGTAATAGTCAGAAATAACGGATTGCCTACTTATTTTGCATCGGATATAGCCTACCACAAGAATAAATTTTTAAAACGTAAATTTGACAGGGTTATAAACCTTTTAGGAGCCGACCACCATGGACATGTGGCCAGAATGAAAGCTGCTGTGTCGGCAATGGGTATTGATGCCAACAAGCTGGATGTAGTTCTATTCCAGCTTGTAAGGCTGTTTAAAAACGGGGAAGCCTACAGGATGTCCAAAAGGACCGGTAGAGCGGTATCCTTGAATGATTTATTGGAAGAGTTGGGCAAGGATGGCGAAAGAAATGACGAAGAAGCAATTATCTATGGTAAAGATGCAGCACGCTTCTTCTTCAACATGAAGGCTTCCGGCAGTCATTTGGATTTTGATATGAGCCTTGCAGTTGAGAAATCAAATGAGAATCCTGTGTTTTATGTTCAATATGCTCATGCAAGAATATGCAGTATCATAAAGCTTGCTAAGGAACAAGATGGCGTAGAACTGCCGGATATAGGTTCTGTGGATCTGTCGCTTTTAAATAAAAAGGAAGAGCTGGATCTAATAAAGGCTTTGGCACAGTTCCCAGAAGAAATCAGAATAGCGGCCAATACTCTGGAACCCAGCAGATTGACTCGATATGTACTTGACGTTGCAGGATATTTGCATAGTTTTTATAATGCCTGTCGCATAAGGGGAGAAGAGAAAAATGTTATGAAAGCTAGGCTGCTTCTTATTGACAGCACAAGGACTGTAATTCGCAATGTGCTTTCGATTCTTAGTATTAGTGCACCGGAAAAAATGGAACAGAAGCAGTAGAATATAGACAAGTGCCTCAAGGCTGCGTTAGAGCAGCTGACACAGGATAAAAGATCGGTAAATGTTTTCAATAGATAATCAACTGAAGCATAGATTGCAGTTGATTATCTATTTTAATGTCTGCCGATTTTTGCTCTTTTCATGGATCGTACAAAAATATCTCTTTCTTGTTGTAGTGCCGGCTTTGTAGTGGTATAATATTTCTAATTTGCATTGGGTTACATATCCTTTAATGTTATATTAAGGTATTTGCTTTTGATTTATTGGGAGGGTTAATTATGTACAGATTAGCGTTTTTGCTGCAATTCCTCTTTCTTATTGGCGGAATTGCTTATGCAAAAGGGACAACTGTTCCAACTGGTGTTTCCATTATAATAAGTATATCATTTGTTGTAATGGCTATCATTCAGGCCAAACTTGACAAGAATTCATATACAAAAATAACAGTGCTTGCTACATTCATTTACTTGTTTGGAAATCTGGTTTTGGCCAATGTTTTGCCCTTTGGGTTTATGGCGGGAATGGGGGTTTACTTCGTGGCACAGGCTGTCAATATTTATTGCTTTGCTAAGACTTCCAAAGAGTTAAATAAACCTGTTGTTAATAAAGGCTTTATTGCTGGGACTATTGTTTATAGCACTGTGGTGGTCATAGCATGGTGGATATTCTTTGAGCCAACGAAAAATTCTGAGCTGCTCATCTTTATTGCTTTGGTTTATGGTATTTGGCTCGCTGCAATGGCTGCAACAGGGGCTTCTCTTTTCTGCAATAATAAAGTGTATATTTTTACTGCAATAGGTAGCTTCTTCTTTTTGGTGTCGGACTTTATTGCAGGAGCTGCAGATATTGCAGGAAAAGATATTCCTTATAAGGTTAATATCGTCTGGACCACTTATGTTATCGCCATTGGCGGGATCATTTATGGTAAAAATCTGCTGGCAGGCACCAAATATAAAAGTTAATAAAAAGGGTACCTTTG